>NZ_JBHNYP010000027.1:0-34558 GCF_054960655.1 Micrococcus sp. PSi08
GGCCGCCGGGCCGCCGTCGTCGTGGTGCCCGCGCGCGGGCGGTGTCCCGTGGATCAGGCCTTCGCGGCGATCTGACGGAGCACGTACTGCAGGATGCCGCCGTTGCGGTAGTACTCGGCCTCACCGGGGGTGTCGATGCGGACGACCGCGTCGAACTCGGTGACCCTGCCGTCCTCACCGGTGGCCGTGACCTTCACGGTCTTCGGCGTGGTGCCCTCGTTGAGGGCGGTGATGCCGGAGATGTCGAAGGTCTCGGTGCCGGTCAGGCCCAGCGAGTCGGCGTTCTCACCCTCGGGGAACTGCAGCGGCAGCACGCCCATGCCGATGAGGTTCGAGCGGTGGATGCGCTCGAAGGACTCGGTGATCACGGCCTTGACGCCCAGGAGCGCGGTGCCCTTGGCCGCCCAGTCACGGGAGGAGCCGGAGCCGTACTCCTTGCCGCCCAGGACCACCAGCGGGGTGCCCTGCTCGGCGTAGTTCTGCGCCGCGTCGTACACGTAGGCCTGCGGGGCGCCCTCCTGGGTGAAGTCACGGGTGAAGCCGCCCTCCACGCCGTCGAGCAGCTGGTTCTTGATGCGGATGTTCGCGAACGTGCCGCGGATCATCACCTCGTGGTTGCCACGACGGGAGCCGTAGGAGTTGAAGTCCTTGCGCTGCACGCCGTTCTCCAGCAGGTAGCGGCCCGCCGGGGTGTCCGACTTGAAGGAGCCGGCCGGGGAGATGTGGTCCGTGGTCACGGAGTCGCCCAGCTTGAGCAGGACGCGGGCGCCGGAGATGTCCGACACCGGGTCCGGCTGCATGGTCATGCCCTCGAAGTACGGGGGCTTGCGCACGTAGGTGGACTTCTCGTCCCACTCGAAGGTGGAGCCCGAGGGGGTCTCCAGGGACTGCCAGCGCTCGTCGCCGTCGAAGATCGTGGCGTACTGCGAGGTGAACATCTCGGTGTCGATCGACGCGTCGATGATCTTCTGGACCTCGGTCGGGTCCGGCCAGATGTCCTTGAGGAAGACGTCGTTGCCCTCGGTGTCCTGGCCCAGGGCCTCGTTCTCGAAGTCGAAGTCCATGGTGCCGGCCAGGGCGTAGGCGACCACCAGCGGCGGGGAGGCCAGGTAGTTCATCTTCACGTCCGGGTTGATGCGGCCCTCGAAGTTGCGGTTGCCGGAGAGCACCGCGGTCACGGACAGGTCGTTCTCCTGGATGGCCTCGGAGATCTCGGACTCCAGCGGGCCGGAGTTGCCGATGCAGGTGGTGCAGCCGTAGCCGACCACGTTGAAGCCGAGGTCGTTGAGGGACTCGCGCAGCCCGGACTTCTCGTAGTAGTCCGTCACCACGCGGGAGCCCGGGGCCACGGAGGTCTTCACCCACGGCTTGGACTTCAGGCCCTTGGCGACCGCGTTGCGGGCCAGCACGCCGGCCGCCATCATCACGGACGGGTTGGACGTGTTGGTGCACGAGGTGATCGAGGCGATGGACACGGCGCCGTGGTCCAGCTGGAACTGGCGGCCGTCCGCCATGGCCACGTCCACGAGCTTGGACGGGCGGCCCTTGCCGGCCTCGTCCTGCGTGGCGTAGTTGTGCAGGTCCTTGCGGAACTGGTCCTTGGAGTCGGTGAGCTCGATGCGGTCCTGGGGGCGCTTCGGGCCGGAGATGGAGGGCACCACGGTGGACAGGTCCAGCTCGAGGTACTCGGAGTAGGCGACCTCGGAGGACGGGTCGTGCCACATCCCCTGCTCCTTGGTATACGCCTCCACGAGGGCGACCTGCTCCTCGGAGCGACCGGTCAGGCGCAGGTAGTCGAGGGTGACCTCGTCGATCGGGAACATGGCGGCGGTGGAGCCGAACTCGGGCGACATGTTGCCGATGGTGGCGCGGTTGGCCAGGGGCACGGAGCCGACGCCCTCGCCGTAGAACTCGACGAACTTGCCGACCACGCCGTGCTGGCGGAGCATCTCGGTGATGGTCAGCACGACGTCGGTCGCGGTGGCGCCGGACGGGATGCTGCCGGTCAGCTTGAAGCCCACGACCCGCGGGATCAGCATGGACACGGGCTGGCCGAGCATCGCGGCCTCGGCCTCGATGCCGCCGACGCCCCAGCCGAGCACGCCCAGGCCGTTGACCATGGTGGTGTGCGAGTCGGTGCCGACGCAGGAGTCCGGGTAGGCGCGCAGCACGCCGTCGACCTCGCGGGTCATCACGGTGCGGGCCAGGTTCTCGATGTTGACCTGGTGGACGATGCCCATGCCCGGGGGGACGACCTTGAAGTCGTCGAAGGCGGTCTGGCCCCAGCGCAGGAACTTGTAGCGCTCGCCGTTGCGCTCGTACTCGATCTCCATGTTCCGCTCGATGGCGGCGTCGTTGCCGAAGGAGTCGATCTGCACGGAGTGGTCGATCACGAGCTCGGCCGGGGAGAGCGGGTTCACGCGCTCCGGGTCGCCACCCAGGTCCTGGATGGCCTCACGCATGGTGGCCAGGTCCACGACGCAGGGCACGCCGGTGAAGTCCTGCATGATCACGCGCGCCGGCGTGAACTGGATCTCGGTGTCCGGCTGGGCGTTCGGGTCCCAGGCGGCCAGGGCCTTGATCTGGTCGGCGGTCACGTTGGCGCCGTCCTCGGTGCGCAGCAGGTTCTCCAGCAGCACCTTCAGGGAGTAGGGCAGCTTCTGCGCCCCCTCGACCTTGTTCAGACGGAAAATCTCATACTCGGCGCCCTTGACGTCCAGGACGCCCTTGGAGCCGAAGCTGTCGACGGTGGTCACGAGAGGACTCCTCTTCCCGCCCGGTTTCCTCCGGGCGCTCGTCCAGTGGGGGGTGGTCACCCGCGGCCGCGGACCGCGCCCCGTCCGGGACGGGCGTCGTCTGCGTCACAGGTGCCGCACTGCGTCCCAGGGTACCGCGCCGGTCCCGTGTGACGCGGGCATGGCGCGCGGCGGCCCGCAGGCCGCCGCGCGGATGCCGGGTCAGATCTCGACGACGGCCGCGGCCGGGGCGCTCTGGGCGGCCGGCACCAGCACGGTCACCGACTCGAGGTGGTGCGTGTCCGGGTAGAGGTCGAACACGCGGGCGCGCTCCACCTCGTAGCCGCCGTCGCGCAGCCACGCCAGGTCGCGGGCGAACGAGGCGGGGTCGCACGAGACGTACACGATGCGGCCCGGCTCGAGCGCGAGGATGCGCTCGATCGCCCGCCGCCCCGCGCCCGCCCGCGGCGGGTCCAGGACGACGGTGTCCAGCGCGGCACCGCCGAGGCCGCCGTCCGCCACGGGACGCTCGGGGTACTTCAGCCAGCTGCCGAGCACCTTGTCCGTGGGGCCGTTGAGCACCGAGGCCTGCGGCTGGTCGTGCAGGTTGCGGCGGGCGTCCTTCGAGGCCTGGCGGGAGGCCTCCACCGAGTACACGCGGCCCTCGGGTCCCACGGCGTCCGCCAGGTACGCGCTGAACAGGCCGGCGCCGCCGTAGAGGTCGGCCACGACCTGGCCCGGCTCGACGCGCGCGTCCTCGAGCACCGCGTCCACGAGGGTGGCCGGGGCGTGCTGGTGGACCTGCCAGAAGCCGTCACCCGTGACGCGGAAGCGCTTGGTGCCGCCGCGCTCGGACTCCACGGTCTCCTCGACCCAGGTCTTGCCGGTGATGCGCTCGACCTTGACCGGCTGGAACTGCTTCGGGCCGGGCAGGGCCAGGCCGGTGGAGACGTCCACGCCGCACGCATTGGCCGCCTGGCGGATCCGGGTGCGCAGCCGGCCGAGCTTGACCTCGTCCGCCCGCGTCTGCGGGGTGGGCGTCACCAGCACGAGGGGGCGGGAGCCGGAGGCCGGCGTCGCGACGTCCACGCGGGCGGCTCCGGTGAAGTCCCAGTCCCACAGGGCGAGCGCATCGAGGGCCGGCACGCCGAGCGGCATGTTGCGCACGGGTAGGAGGGTCGCCGAACGGTAGGCGTGCATCGCGATGTGCCCCTGGGGGGTCACCGCGAACGCGTTCCGGGTCCGCCAGCGCTGGCCGGTGGGCTCGTCCTCGGAGCCGGCGAAGCACACCTCCGGCTCCACCGCGAGGTCGGCGATGCGGTGCACCGTGTCCCGGAAGACCTGGGCCTTGAGCCGGCGCTGGTGCGGGACCACGATGTGGCCGAACTCGGCGCCGCCCACGGGCGGGCGACCCGAGGCGTGGGCGCGCAGCATGTCCGCGAGCTTCCACTGGTGGATGCGGCGGAACTCGGAGGGCCGCAGCACCTCCACGACGTCGCCGCGCCAGAAGCGGGCCCCGTCCTCGGCCTCGGTCAGGGCCACCCGGACCTTCTCGCCGGGCACGGCGTGGCGCACGAAGACGACCCGCCCCTCGTGCCGGGCCACGCAGTGGCCGCCGTGGGCCATGGCCCCGACCTCCACCTCGATGGTCCTCCCGATCCCGGTGACGTCTGTGGACGTGTCGACGACTGCCATGTCTGGCTCCTCTCGCATCGCAGCGCGCTTCAGGTCTTGCCCTGAGCATCGACTGGTCAGATCATCATCATCCTTGCAGACCGATGCGGCTGTGTCGCCTCGATCGTGGGCGCGCCGTCGGACGGCGTCATCCGCCGCTCCCCGGGGGCGCCGGGGCGGTCAAGAGCCCTGGCCCTCGTGGACCTGCCACGGCACCGAGCCCACCATCACGCCCGGCTCCCGCTGCAGTCGCCGCGTCTGGCGGGTGGCGGTCCGGTTGTGCAGGAGCGTGCGCCAGCCCGGCCGGACCACGTACTCCGGGATGAACACCATGGTCAGGTCCCGCGGGGAGCGGCGTCGGTGCTCGCGCACATGCCGCACCAGGGGGGCCACCGTGTCGCGGTAGGGCGAGGCGATCACGGTGAGCGACATCGGCAGGCCGGCACGCTCCCAGGCGTCGATCACCTCCAGGGTGGCGGCGCGCTCGGCGTCCACGACGACGGCCTCGAGGGAGGACGGCCGCGACGCGCGGGCGTAGGCCAGCGCCCGCAGCGCCGGCCGGTCCAGCGTGGTCACGACGACCACCACGTGGACCCGCGAGGGCAGGGCCCGCGCGTCGTCCTGGGGGTCCGGTGCGAGCTCGCGGTCCACGTCCGCGTAGTGGCGGCGGATCCGGCCCATCACCAGCGAGCCGAGCACGATCGCCAGCAGCGCCACCCACGCGCCCTGCGTGAAGCGGGTGACCAGGACGACGACGCCCGCCAGCGCCGTGACCACCCAGGCCACCGCCGTGATGATCAGGCGCAGCCGGACGGCCGCGCGGGCCCGGGCGCCCGGTGTGTGCACGAGCCGGCGGCGCCACAGCCGCAGCATGCCGGCCTGCGCGAGCGTGAAGGCCAGCAGCACGCCGATGACGTAGAGCTGCACGAGCAGGGCGGTCCGGGCCTCGAAGAACAGCACGAGCGAGAGGGCCACGGCCCCCATCCCGAGGACGCTCCACGTGTGCACCAGCCGGTCGCTGCGGACCCTCAGCTGCCGGGGCAGGTAGCCGTCCTCGGCCACGCGCGCGGCCAGGGCGGGGAACGAGCGGAACGCCGACTTGGCCGCGAACAGCAGGAGCAGGGCGGTGGCCGCGATGGTGGCGACGGACAGGATGCTGCCCGGGCCGTACACGGTGTCCGCGAGCTGGGCGAGCACGGGGGCGGGGGCGCGGTCGGGCGTGACCTCGGCACCCGCGGCGTCCCGGAGGTTCTCCAGCTCCAGCCCGACGACGACGCCGGTGCGCTGAGCCAGGTGCATGACGCCCACGGTCAGCGCGCCGAGGGTGAGGGCCATCACGGTGAGCACCCACCGCACCGTGGGCACGGCCGGCCGGGCCATCAGGCGGGTGCTCGAGACCGGCACCTCGACGCCGGTGAGCAGCACCGATCCCGCGCTGAACGCGCGCAGGGCGAGCAGCGCCGTCGCCACGGTGCCGACGGTCCCGCCGACCCCGGCGCCCTCCTGCGTCCAGCCGGCCGTCGGCGCCGCGCCGAGCAGCCCACGGCCCTCCTGCCACAGGCCCGCCAGGACGAGCAGCGCGGTCAGGGCGACGAACACGCTCACGAGCACGGGCAGCACCCACCGGGACAGCCGCACCCCGCGGAGCGCGGCCAGGAGTACGCCCACGAGCGCGGCCGAGGCCACCAGCACGCGGCTGCCGACGGTGAGTCCGGGGGCCAGCGCCGCCACGAAGTGGGCGAAGGCGGCCACGGAGACCGCGGCGGTGAACACGAAGTCCAGCAGGAGTGCGGCCGAGGCGACGACGCCGGCCCTCGGGCCCAGCTTCGTGCCGGCCATGTGATAGATGCCGCCGTGCGGAACGGCGGCGACCGCGGCGCGGAAGGACACGACGATGAGCAGCATCACCGCGACGACGGCCCAGCCGACGGCGGGTCCGAGCGCGAGCGCGGACGTGCCGGCCGCGACCAGGGTGAGGATGACCTCGTCCGGGGCGTAGGCGAGGGAGGACAGGGCGTTCGACGACGTCACGGGCAGCGCCCGCCACCGGTTCATGCGGGGCTCGTCGGCGGCGTGCGACGTCACGGGGCGACCGAGGAGGCCGCGGCGCAGGAGGGAGGACAGCGTGGCCACCGCACCACGGTACCCCCGCCGGGCCCGGGCGCCGCGGCGACGCGGATGCTCCCGGACGTGCCCGCCGGATGCGAGGATGGAGCGCGCGTCGGCTCCCCGGCGCACGGAGCACCGCACGAGAGGCAGGGACGGGCATGGCCCACTACGTGATCGTCGGCGGCGGACGGGTGGGCACCCGGTTGGCGGCCGCGCTGGACGCGGCCGGTCACGGCGTCGCCCTCGTGGACCGCGACCCGCGGACCGTGGAGGGGCTGGCCCCCGGCTTCTCCGGCGAGCTCGTGGCCGGCGTGGGCTTCGACCGCTCCGCGCTGCTCGCCGCCGGCATCGACCGCGCGCAGGGCCTGGCGGCCGTGACCGCGGACGACAACACGAACATCATCGCCGCCCGCGTGGCCCGCGAGACCTTCCACGTGGACCACGTGGTGGCGCGCATCTACGACGCCGACCGGGCCCGGCTGTACCAGCGCCTCGGCATCCCCACGGTCGCCTCGATCCAGTGGACGGCCGACCAGGTGCTGCACCGGCTGCTGCCGGCCGGCACCGCCGACGCGGAGCACCGCGACGCCTCCGGCCGGCTGCTCGTGACCGAGCTGGTCCCCCACTCTTCGTGGTGGGGCCGTCGGCTGACCGACGTCGAGTCCACGGTGGGGATGCGCATCGCCTACCTCACCCGGCTCGGCGACGGCCAGCTGCCCCGGCCGGGCGACCGCCTGCAGGAGGGCGACGTGCTGCACGCCGTCTACCCGGTGGACCGCCGGGACCAGGTGGAGGCCGCCCTGCAGGGCGAGGCACGCGTGCCGGACGGCACGGACGAGGACGAGGAGGGACGGGCATGAGGGCCGTCATCGCCGGAGCCGGCGCCGTGGGCGCCTCCATCGCGCGGGAGCTGCACGCGCACGGCCACGAGGTGGTCGTCGTCGAGGCGCGCACGGACGCGGCCCGCAAGGCCGACGTCGGCGGCGCACGCCTCGTCCTCGGGGATGCGTGCGACCTGACCGTGCTCGAGCAGTGCGGCGCCCTGGAGGCGGACGTGCTCGTCGCGGCGACCGGCGACGACCGGGTCAACCTCGTGTGCTCCCTGCTGAGCCGCTCGGAGTTCGGCGTCGGCCGCACCGTGGCTCGCGTCAACAACCCGCTCAACGACTGGCTCTTCGACGAGTCGTGGGGCGTGGACGTGGCCGTGTCCACCCCCTCGATCATGACGGCGCTCGTGGAGGAGGCCGTGGAGACCGGGGACCTCGTGCGCCTGCTCAGGCTGGAGGCCGGCGGCGCGGCGCTGTCCGAGTTCCGGGTCCCGGCAAAGCACTGGCTCGAGGGCCGGCGCATCGGCACCGTGTCCTGGCCGCAGGAGGCTCCGCTCGTGGCGGTCGTGCGCGACGGCGCCCCCCGGCAGGCGTCGGCGGACGAGGTCCTGGAGGTGGGCGATGAGCTCTTCTTCCTGGCCGCCAGCTCCGCCGAGCCGGCCCTGCGTCGCCTCCTCGTCGGCGAGGGCCGCGTTCAGGGGCGTTCGGAGGCGGCGGAGTCCGCCGGCACGCCGTCGTCCTGACCGGGCGAGCTGACGGACCAGGCGAGCCAGAGCCCCAGGGCATAGAGCGGCAGGCCCATCACCAGGCGGGCCACCCCGAGCGCGGTGACGGCGTCCCCGAGGTAGAGGGGCACCTGCACCGCCAGGCGCAGCGCGAACACGGCCACGAGGATCCAGGTGGCCGCGGCGTAGGCGCGGCGCCGACGCCGGTGGGCCCGCCAGCGGGTTCCCTCGGCGCGCACGAGGCCGAGCACCAGGCCCGCCGCGGGCCAGCCCACGAGGGCGGACACCGCGAACGCGAGGCCATAGGCGGCGTTGGTGACGAAGCCCCACAGGTAGTAGTCGCGGGCCTGGCCGGTGGTCAGGGAGACCACGACGGACAGGACGACGACGGCGAGGCCGGCCAGCACCTGGACCGGCGACTGGCGCTGGACGAGGCGCGCGACGCCCAGCACGAGTGCGACCACGACGGCCGCCACGCCGGAGGGCCACACCTGCTGGGTGGCGACGTAGCCGACCATGTAGACGAGGGTGGGCAGGGAGGCCTCGACGATGCCGCGCCAGCCACCGACGCTGCCCAGCGCGTCGAGGCGGCCGCGCTCGTCCAGACGGGCTCGAGACGGCAGGGGGCCGGCGCCGTCCGGGGCGGCGGTGGCGGGGCCGTGCGGCTCGGTCATGGGCTCTCCTCTCGGGGCCGTGCTCAGAGCGTGGCGCCGGGCGCGTCGACCAGGTCGAACTCGGGGTTGTGCAGGGTGGGCACGCCGTCCATCTGGGTGACGCGGCCGCGGACCGTCAGCCACTCCCCCGGCATGACGCCGGGCACGCGGCGCCGCCCGTGCCAGACCAGCTGCAGCGTCTCGGCGGGCGCCATGCTCCCGGGTGCGGGCAGGCGGTCGGCCAGGGCCGCGCGGAAGACGGTCGCCTCGTCCGCACCGGGCAGCGTGACGGAGGCGATGACGCCGCGGCGCTCGATGCGGCCGGCGGGCCCGACCGGGCGGGGGGCGACGGCGGGACTCACCGGATCTCCGTGATCTCCGGACCGCGCTCGGGCAGCCCGGTGGCCTCCGGTGCCGCGCCGTCCCCCGGGCCGGCGGCGGTGTCCGCGAGCACGTCCCGGCCCTCGTCCGGGGCCGGGCGACGACGCTGCAGCGGGCGCGCGTTGGGCGGCGGACGCAGGGGCAGCAGCTCGCGCGGCGGGAGCGGCTCGTCGCCCCGCACCACGACCAGGTCGGAGAACACCTGTTCCAGCGGCTCGGCGGCCTCCGGCTGGAAGGCGGCCTCGCCGTGGAACACGCCGCGGACGAACCAGCGCGGTCCGTCCACGCCCACGAACCGGGCGACGTTCCACCCCGGCGAGCCGTCCGGCAGCGCCGCCGGCACGCGCGTGAGGATCTCGACGCCGAAACGGCCGGTCTGCTCCTGCACGGTCGCGTGGGCCGTGGTCGACAGGGAGTCGTGCAGCTCGGCGCGCAGGTCGTCCCACAGACCCGTGCGACGGGGGGCGCTGAACGCCTGGACCTGCAGGGCCGAGCGTCCGAGGCTGATGGTGGCGGCGACGATCCGCTTCGTCGCGTCCTCGACGTCGAGGCGCAGCTTCATGCCCTGGACGGCCCTCAGGCGCAGCGACCCCAGGTCGATCATGCCGGCGGGATCCGGGCGGGTGGCGACGTCGTGCGGACCGACGTCGGCGGTTGCCGGCGCGGCGGCGATCTCGAGGTCGCGCTCCTCCAGCAGCTCGTCCGGCAGGCTGACCTGCTCGTGGCGCACGGTGCGGTTGCGTCCGAAGATCACGACGTCCTCCCAGGGGTGGTGTCGGCGGTGAAGCCGCCGGTCGAGCCGAAGCCGCCGGCCCCGCGCTCGGAGTCGGGCAGCACGTCCACGGGCTCGAAGCGGGCGCGCACGACCGGCTGCAGCACGAGCTGGGCGATCCGGTCGCCGCGGCGCAGCACGATCGGCTCGGTCGGGTCCAGGTTGATCAGGGGCACCTTGATCTCGCCGCGGTAGCCGGCGTCGATGGTGCCCGGGGCGTTGACGATGGTCAGGCCGCGACGGACCGCGAGACCCGAGCGGGGGTGCACGAACCCCGCGTGGCCTTCCGGGATGGCCAACGCCACGCCGGTCGGCACCAGGGCGCGCTCGCCCGGGGCCAGGGTCACGTCGACGGCGGTGCGCAGGTCCGCGCCCGCGTCGCCCGGCTGCGCGTAGGCGGGCGGGGCCAGGCCCGGATCGAGGGCGTGCAGGGGCACGGGCAGCTCGGCGGAGTCGGTCACGAGGCCCGACCCTACACGAGCACCCGTCGGCCCGGGGCCGCGTCGAGGCGGTCGGGCGGGCGCCCTCGCCGGTGCCGCGCGGCGGGACCGGAGTCCGGATGTGGGAAGCTGGGACCCATGCGTGATCCCCAGCAGCACCCCGTCGCCGATGCCTCCCGCCGCGCCCCCGAGGGCGCTGCGGCGGGACCCGATCCGGTCCTGTTCGAGGAGCGGTTGACGCCCTCCCCGGGGGTCTGGGCCGTGGCGCTCATGCTGGCGGCGTTGACGATCCTCGTGTTCGCGCCGATCGACCTCGGGCTGGGCATCGCCGCCGCCGTCGTGTTCTTCGCCGTCGAGGCCCTGCTCCTGGTGGCCACCACCCCGCGCATCGTGGTGCGCGAACGCACCCTCCAGGTGGGCCGCGCCAGCATCGAACGGCACCACGTCGGTCAGGTCACGGGGTATCGCGGCGAGGACGCCCGGGCCCAGCGCGGCCCGCTGCTGCACGGGCTGGCCTTCGTGAACCTGCGCGGCTGGATCGCGCCCGTCGTGCGGATCCAGCTGACCGACGAGCGCGACCGCACGCCCTACTGGCTGACCAGCACCCGGCGTCCGGAGGAGCTGGTCGCGGCCCTCGGCGGGGCCATGGCCCGGCAGGAGGGGGCGGCCGAGGACCGCTGACCGCCCCGGCGGCGGGGGCTCAGCCCTCGCAGTCGGTGCAGTAGATCAGGCCGTTCTTCTCACGCGCGGCCTGCGAGCGATGGCGGACCAGGAAGCAGGAGGCGCAGGTGAACTCATCCGACTGGGCGGGCAGCACCCGCACCATCAGCTCTTCACCCGAGAGGTCGGCGCCAGGCAGTTCGAACTCCTCGGCGGCCTCCGCCTCGTCCTCGTCCACGACGGCGGACTGGGTGTCCGTGCGCCGTGCCTTCAGCTCCTCGATGGAGTTCTGGCTCAGCTCTTCCTCGTTCTTGCGAGGGGCGTCGTAGTCAGTGGCCATGGGGTTTCACGCTCCGCTGGTGGGGGACGGCACCGGGACCGGTGCCGGCACTGCGCGGACGGCGTCGTGGACGGGCCACGCATCACCGGCCTGCGCCGTTGCGCGTAGATTGTGCACCATGGCCGAACCCGTGCCAAATGTTGACGGGCGTGCTCGCCCAGGGCGGATTCCCGCGGCCGCTCGTCCCTCGCCCGGGCCGTGGTCTGCGGCCCGGCGGCTAGGATCGGGGCATGCCCGGCCGGGCGTCCGCACGCCCGGTGACCAGAACACGACGTCGGAGGGACCACCGCCATGGCAGAGCTGCGACTGACCGGACCCACCGAGGACGGCGACGCGCTGCGCCTGTCGGGGCCCGAGGGTGAGGAGCACACGCTCGCTCTCTCCCCCTATCTGCGCCGGCTGGTTCTCGAGGGTGGTGCGCCCGCGGCCGTGCGACGGTCCGAGGACGGCCCCGCGGCCTGGCACGACATGACCGAGATGGACGTCGCCGAGGAGGACGCCGAGGGGCCGGTGGACGCGGCGAGGCACGCCGACGAGTCCGCGGAGGAGGGCGAGCGGGCTCCCGACGTGCCCTCCGGCCCGACCCGTCCGGACGAGGACCTCGCGCTCACCCCCCGCATCGACCCGCAGCCCGCGGCCGACGATGAGACCGCAGACGGCCCGACCCCGGCGCCGCTGACCGACCAGGAGTCCATCAAGGCCGCCGCGACCCACGAGGCCGAGCCCCTCACCCCCCGGGAGATCCAGCAGCGCATCCGTGCGGGCGCCTCCGTGGAGCAGGTGGCCCGGGAGAGTGGAAACGCCTTCTCGCGCATCCGCACCTACGGTCACCCCGTCCTGGCCGAGCGCGACTGGATCGCCCGGCAGGCCCGCGCCGTCGAGGTCTGGGTCGGCGGGCCCGACCTCTACTCGGACCTCGTCCAGGACGGCGGCCCCACGACGCTCGGCGAGCTCGCCGCGCACCGGCTCGCCGAGCTGGGCGTGGACGAGGCGAGCCTCGAGTGGGACGCGTGGCGCGAGGACCAGGCCGGCTGGACCGTGGCCGCCCGGTTCGCCGTGGCCGGCGCGAGGGGTCTGCCCACCCGCGAGGAGCCGCCGGCGCTCTGGACGTTCCGCCCGGCCGGACGCCACCTAGAACCCGAGAACGCCTGGGCCCGCGCCCTGTCCGAGGCGGAGGCCTGGGACCTGGTGCCCCGCGCCCCCGCGGCCGAACCGGTGACGGACGACGTGGACGCCGAGGACGCCGTGACCCCCGCGGGTGCGCACTCCCCGGCCGCCGACCGCGACGCCGACCTGCTGGAGATCCTGCGGGTGCGCCGGGGTCAGCGCGTGGGCGCGGACCTGGAGTCGGATGACGCGCTGGCCCACCTGATCGCCCGCGAGCACCAGGACCGGAGTCGGCGCGAGGCCGCCCAGGCGCCCGAGCGGCTCGCCCCGGTCGACGCCGAGGGGGCCCTGACGACCGCCGACGACGCCCCGGTCGTCGACGAGCCGGAACCGGCCGCCGAGATCGACCGCGCCGAGGACACTGCCGCAGACGTCGCGGACGCGGAGGTCGCGGACGCGGGTGTCGAGGACGAGGGGGCGGAGCCCGCGCCCCGCGAGCGTGCCGCGCGCCCTGCCATGCCGACCGTCACGCCGCGCCCCCGGGCCCGCTCGGCCGCTCGCCGCGCGTCCGTGCCCAGCTGGGACGAGATCGTCTTCGGCCGCAAGGGCGACTGACCCCGGCCCGGCCCCGGGGCGGGCTCAGCGGTGCCAGGTGAGCAGCGGGACCTCCCGCTCGGCGCGCGTGGGCGCGCCGTGCTGGCCCACCATCTCGAAGGCGTGCGGGGGCACCCGCCGGCCGTCGTAGAGGGCCAGATCCCCGTGCACGGCGACGAGCAGATCCCCGATGCGGGCACGGACCCGGTCCTCGACGACGGCGCCGAACCAGCCAGCGTCGACGGCCTCGTCCCGCGTGAGCACCCACGCGTGCGCCCCGTAGCGCTCGGCCCAGGCGCGCCGCACCCTCGCGCGCACGTCCGGACCCGCGTCGGACCGGAAGTGCAGCTGCACGAGGCGGGGCTCCCCCGCGGTGTGCGCGACCCCCTCGAGCAGCGCGGCGTCGGCGAGCTCCCCGGCCTCATCCAGGGCGGCGTAGTCCACGCGGCGCGACGGCGGCACGTCGACCATGCCGTGGTCGCCGGTGGCGAGCACCACCGTCCCGGCGGGCACGCGGTCCACCAGGCGCCGCACCGCCGCGTCGATCTCCTCGAGGGCGTGCAGCCACCGGTCCGAGCCCACGCCGTCCCGGTGGCCGGCCCTGTCCAGCTCGTTGACGTAGAAGTAGACGAGCGTGGGCACGCGGGCGTCCTTCAGCGCGCGTTCGGCGGCCTGGGCGCGGGCGATCAGGGTGCGACCGGCCACAAACCGGCCGCCGCGCAGCCCCGCCCGCGTCAGGGCCGAACGCTCGAAGGCGGGCAGCGAGACCGTGACGGCGTCCACGCCGGCCGCGGCGGCACGCTCGAACACGGTGGGCTTCGGCTGCCACCCCACCGGGTCGGTGGCCTCGTCCCAGCCGCCCAGCTGATTGATCACCACGTCCCGGTCCGGGTCGAACACGTCGTAGCCGGCCACGCCGTGCTCCCCGACGTCCAGCCCGGTGCCCAGGCTCGTGAGGGAGGCGGCCGTCGTGGTGGGCACGGCCACCTCGAGGACGCGGCCGCCGTCGGCCATCGCCGAGCGCAGCGTGGGGGCGTGGCCGCCGAAGCGCTTCAGCAGGGACCGTCCGAGGCCGTCCACCAGGGCGACGACCACGCGGCGGCCCGCCGGGACCGCGAGCGCGTTCTCACAGCCCGGGACGCCGAGGGCGGCCGCGGCGGAGGTCAGGACGGAGCGCAGGGCACGGTCGGCGGGGACCACACCCGCGGGGAGGGCGGGCCCCGTCACGTGGTGGCCGCCAGGTGGGCGCGGCGCAGGGCCCGGGCGAAGGCCAGGGCGCCGTCGACGGCCCCCTGCCCGTCGGCGTCGGCGGCGACGCGGATCACGAGGTCCTCACGGGTGGCGGTGCCGGTGTAGCCGTGGTCGAGGTCGCACTGGGGGTCGGCGCAGCCGGCGGGCTGCAGATCCAGGCGCTGGCCGCCGGCCCACAACAGCCCGAGGGTCATCTCGGCCACGGGGTCGGACGGCCGGAAGCGGGCGGGGTCGGCGTGGCCCGTGGTCAGGACCACGGAGCCGAGGGCGCGGACCGGGACCATCTCGGTGGAGACCTGGGCGAGGACCGCCTGGCCGGCCGGGTCGGCGGCGTGGTCGTCGAGGTGGACGGCCAGCAGGGTGTCCCCGGCGAGCACGAGGGCCGTGATGTGCCGGTGGATCTCCTCGTAGTCGAAGTGCGTGTCCACGTGGACGAGGTGCGCGTCCGGGGTGCGGCCCTCGAGCTCGACGGCGATGGCGTGCGCCACGAGGTCCGGGTAGAAGCCGGCGCGGACAAGCGAGGCGTCGAGGCCGCCACTGCCGTCCAGGGTGCGGGCCTCGCGCTGCCGGCCCTCGGCCTCGGGGGCGCCGGGGCGGTGGTCGGGACGGCCGGGCTCGTGACTCCTGCGGAACGGGCTCATGTCCCCCATGCTACGGGTCCGGTGCCGGGCCGTCCGGGCCCGCTGTGGGCAGCCCGGTCAGCGGCCGCGCAGCGCGCGCCGGGCCGAGTCGGTGCGGCGGGCCGCGTTGGCGACGTGCACCTCGGCCTGCAGCACCGTCACGCCTTCGGGGGCGGCCAGCACGGGCGCGAAGCGCAGGCGGGCGACCTGTGGCAGGTCGTCCTTGAGGACGCTGACGCGGCCCACGAGGTCCTCGAGCGCGGCGAGGTCGACGGGGGGCACCCCGCCGGTGCCGCGCAGCTTCACGGCGGCGCGGGGGGCGCGGACCATGCGGGCCACGTCCCGGTCCGTGAGCGGGGGCACGCGGTGCACCCAGTCCCCCAGCAGGTCCGTGGCGTCGCCGGCGATGCCGAAGGAGACCACGGGGCCCAGCAGCGGGTCCTCGAGCGCCGTGAGCATGCAGGCCTGCCCGGCGGGGGCCATGGCCTGGACCTCGAGCTCGCGCACGCCGAACGGCGCGAGCAGACGGCGCATGTGCTCGACGTTGCGGCGCAGGGAGTCGGCGTCCACCACGTTCAGGCGGACGCCGCCCAGGTCGAGTCGGTGCCGCAGGTGGGGGTCCACGGCCTTGAGTGCCACGGGGAATCCGAGCCGCTCGGCGGCCGCCACGGCCTCGTCGGCGGTCTCGAACCGGGCCGAGGGCAGCACGGTGATCCCGTAGTGGCCCAGCAGCGTCTCGGTCTCCTCGTCGGAGAGCCGGACGAGCTCGGTGCCCTCGGCGCGCGCGGCGGCCGCCTCCACGAGCTCCTCGGCCTCGTGCGGGTGCACGCCGGTCGGCTCGAGCGGCTCGCCGACCTCCTGGCGGCGCCAGTGGACGTAGTCCGCGAGAGCGCCGAGCACGGTCATGGCCTGCTGCGGCGACGGGTAGAAGGGCAGGCCGGGCTGCAGGGAGCCGGGCTCGGCGTCGTCGTCGACGGGCCCGGCGGCGCCGAGCGTGGCGCCGCGGTAGCGCGGGGAGACGACGTCGGTCAGGCAGCCGAGCACGGGGATGCGGGCGTCCCGGGTCGCGTCGGCGAGGGCGTGGGCCAGCCGCTCCGGCTCGTCGTCCGCCTGGTGCAGGCCGAGGCGGGCCAGCACCACGACGGCGTCGGCCTGCTCGTGGCGGACGGCGTCCCGGACGGCGGAGACCAGCGCCTCGGCGGGCGGGGCGATGCCCTGCTCGCTGCCGACGAGGCCGACGGTGGCCGTGACCTCCAGACCGGCCTCGGCCGCGGCGTCGCGGCCCACCCGGTCCAGGGCGAGCGAGTCGGCGACGAGCACGACGCGGTGGCCCGTGGGCAATGGCTGGCTGGCCACGGCCATGAGGATGTCGAGCATGGCCTCGTGCGTGTGGGCCTCGAGCACGCCGGTCTGGTCGAGCATCGAGTCCACGGTGCCCTCGGGGGCCTGGGTGGTGCGGGTCTCGTGACCCGGGGGCAGGAAGCGCCCGGTGACGTCGGAGCGGACCACCACGACGGGCTTGGTGCGGGAGAGCCGCCGGGCGATGCGGGAGAACTTGCGCGGGTTGCCGAACGATTCCAGGTACACGCCGACGGCGGCGGTGTGGGGGTCCGCCTCGAAGAACTGCATGGCGTCGTTGCCCGAGACGTCCGCCCGGTTGCCGGCGCTGATCGAGGTGGAGATCCCCACCCCGCGGCGCTTGACGCCGGCGGAGACCATGGCGCCGACGGCGCCGGACTGGCTGAACAGGCCGACGGGGCCGCGTTGGGCCAGGCCCGGGGACGGGGAGGCGTTGAGGCGGATCGCGGGGTCGGTGCGGACCAGACCGGTGGAGGCCGGGCCGATCACGCGCATGCCGTGGGCGCGGGCGAGGGAGACCAGGCTGCGCTGGGCATCGAGTCCCTCGGCGCCGGCGTCGGCGTAGCCCGAGGTGAGGACGACGAGCCCCTGGGCCCCGGCCGCGGCGGCCTCGGGGATGAGGGCCTCGACCTCGTCGGCGGGCACGGCGACGACGACGAGGTCGACCGGCTCGCCGATGTCGGCCAGGGAGCGGTGGGCGGTGAGGCCCTGGACGTCCTCGGCGGCGCGGTTCACGGCGTGGACGGTGCCCGTGAAGCCCGCCTCGAGGACGTGGCGCAGCACGAGCGAGCCGACGGCCTGCGGATCGCGGGAGGCGCCGACCACGGCCACGGAGGCGGGCTCGACCAGTTCGGCGACGCTGCGGGACTCGGCCCGGTGCTCGCGGGACTCGACGACGGCGCGCCACCGGGCGGTGGGATCGATGGGGAACTCGACGGCCACGACGCCGTCCTCGAACCGGCGGGTCACCTCGAAGCCAGACTCCTGGAACACCGAGAGCATCTTGCGGTTCTCGGGCAGGACCTCGGCGGTGAAGCGGCGGATGCCGTTCTCGCGGGCGGCCGCGGCCAGGTGCTCCATGAGGATGGAGCCCAGTCCGCGGCCCTGCGCGGCGTCGGAGATGTTGAAGGCGACCTCCGCGGCGTCGGAGTCCCCGTACCGGTCGTAGCGGCCCACGCCGAGCAGGCGGCCGCCGCGGGTGATCACGAACGCCACCCGGTCCCGGTGGTCCACGTGGGTGAACCGGTCCAGGTCCTTGGCGCTCAGCTCGGACTTGTACGTGAAGTAGCGCAGGTAGATGGAGTTCTCGGACTGCCCGGCATGCATGCGCTGCAGCTCGGCGGCGTCCTCGGGCGAGATGGGCCGCAGGTGGGCCGTGGCGCCGTCACGGAGCACCACATCGGCCTCCCAATGGGAGGGATATCCGCGGTCGGCTTCAGTCTCACCCATAGGATCACTGTAGACAATCCCCGACGCCGTGAGGACTCCCCGACCACCATGATGGCCCGTTCATCCCGTTCCCGCCCCGCCGAGCAGGACGCCCCGCGCCCGCTGCCGCTGGAGCAGGAGAACATCGTCGACGTCGACGTCTCCGAGGAGATGGAGGCGTCCTTCCTCGAGTACGCCTACTCGGTGATCTACTCGCGCGCCCTGCCGGACGCCCGCGACGGCCTCAAGCCGGTGCAGCGGCGCATCCTCTACATGATGTCCCGCATGGGCCTGCGCCCGGACCGCGGCCACGTGAAGTCCGCCCGTGTGGTGGGCGAGGTGATGGGCAAGCTGCACCCCCACGGCGACGCGGCGATCTACGACGCGATGGTCCGCCTCGCCCAGCCGTTCTCCCTGCGCCTGCCCGTGGTGGACGGGCACGGCAACTTCGGCTCGCTCGACGACGGCCCCGCGGCTCCGCGCTACACGGAGGCCCGCATGGCCCCGGCCGCCCTGGCGCTCACCGCGGACCTCGACGAGGGCACCGTGGACTTCGTCCCCAACTACGACAACCAGCTTCAGCAGCCGGCCGTGCTGCCCGCCGCCTACCCCAACCTGCTCGTCAACGGCACCACCGGCATCGCCGTCGGCATGGCCACGAACATGGCTCCGCACAACCTGCGCGAGGTCGTGGCGGGCGCGCGCCACCTGCTCGCGGACCCCGAGGCGGACCTCGAGGCGATCATGGCCCACATCCCCGGCCCCGACCTGCCCTCGGGCGGCCGGATCGTGGGGCTCGACGGCGTCCGCGACGCCTACGCGACCGGCCGCGGCACGTTCCGCATGCGGGCCGCCGTCGCCGTGGAGCAGGTCTCCCCGCGTCGCACCGGCCTGGTCGTCACCGAGCTGCCGTACGGCGTGGGCCCCGAGAAGGTCATCGAGCGGATCAAGGCCGGTGTCGACGCGAAGAAGCTCAGCGGCATCGCCGACGTCGTGGACCTGACGGACCGCAAGAACGGGCTGCGCCTGCAGATCGAGCTCAAGTCCGGGTTCAACCCCCAGGCCGTGCTGGCCGCCCTGTACCGGCACACCCCGCTCGAGGAGACGTTCGGGATCAACAACGTCGCGCTCGTCGACGGCCAGCCGCAGACCCTGGGCCTGCTGCCCCTGTTGCGGGTCTACGTGGACCACCGTCTGGACGTGGTGCGGCGCCGCACCGGGCACCGCCTCGGCAAGCACCGCGACCGTCTCCACCTCGTCGAGGGCCTGCTGCTGGCGCTCGTGGACATCGACGAGGTCATCGAGATCATCCGTTCCTCGGACGACACCGCGGCCGCGCGCACCCGCCTCATGGGCGTCTTCGACCTCACCCAGGTGCAGGCCGACCACATCCTGGAGCTGCGGCTGCGCCAGCTGACGAGATTCTCCCGCATCGAGCTGGAGGCCGAGCGCGACGAGCTGCAGGCCGCGATCGCCGAGCTCGAGGCGATCCTCGCCTCCGACGCGCGGCTGCGTGAGGTGGTCTCGGCCGAGCTGCAGGCCGTGGCCGACGAGCACGGCGACGACCGGCGCACGGTCCTGCTCGAGGCCGAGACCGCCGCGGCCCCCGCCGCCGGGCCCGCGCCGTCCGGGCCGACCCCCGCCGGCGCCGCGGAGGCCGGGGTGGACCTGATGGTCCCGGACACGGCGTGCTGGGCCCTGCTCTCCACCTCCGGACGCCTGCTGCGCACCGCGGACCGCACGCCGATCGCCCCGCAGGGCCGGCGCCGCAAACACGACGCCTTCACCTCCGTGGTCCCGACGACGGCCCGCGGCGAGATCGGGGCCCTCACCTCCGCCGGCGCGCTGCACCGCCTCCAGACGGTCGACCTGCCGGTGGCCGGCGAGCCGTCCGCGGCCCCGGCGATGACCGCGGCCCTCCCCGCCGCGGACCTGGTGCCCCTGGCCAAGGGCGAGACGCTCGTGGCCCTGGTCCCCCTGGACACCGTCATGGCACTGGGCACCGCCCACGGGGTCGTCAAGCGCGTCCGGCCGGAGTGGCCCCTGAACCGCCAGGTCGTCGACGCCGTCGCCCTGAAGGACGGCGACGCGGTGGTCGGCGCCGCCCCCGCCCCGGACGAGGCCGACCAGCTCGTCTTCCTCACCCGCACGGGCCAGCTGCTGCGCTACGCCGCCTCCGCCGTGCGCCCCCAGGGCCCGGCCGGCGGCGGTGTCGCGGGCATCCGGCTGGCCGCCGGGGACACGGTGCTCGCGTTCGGGGTGGCCCCCGCCGCCTCCATCACCGAGACCGGTGCGGACGCCGCGGCCCACCCGCGGCCCGCCGTCGTGGTGACCGTGACGGACGGCGAGGCGGACGTGCTCGGCTCGGCCCCGGGCTCCGTCAAGGTCACGCCGCTCGGTGAGTATCCGGCCAAGGGCCGCGGCACCGGCGGCGTGCGCGCCCACCGGCTGCTCAAGGGCGAGAGCGGCCTCGTGCTCGGCTGGATCGGCGCCGCGCCCGCGCTCGCCGCCTCCCGGGCCGGCGTGGCCCGCGCGCTGCCGATCGAATACGGGCGCCGGGACGGCTCGGGCGTGCCCGTGGACCAGCGCATCGATGCCGTCGGCGCCGGCGCCTCCCCCGAACTCGTCTCGGCCCCGCCCGCCGAGGACGACGCCGTGGCCGTGTCCGCGGACTGATCAGGGGCCTCAGCAGCCGACCCGCACAGGGACGTCCCCGTCCTCAAGCAGCCTACCGTCATGGGTGACGGCCACGACGATCCTGTCCATCAGGGCCTGGCGCAGATCCGTCATGAGAGCGCGTGCCTCGTCGGCGTCCACGTGTGCGGTCGGCTCGTCCAGCAGCACGACATCGGCGCGGGCCACGAGAGCCCGGGCCACGGCCAGGCGTTGACGCTGCCCGCCTGAGAGCCGCTGCCCGCCTGGGCCGACGCGCGTGTCCAGGCCCTGCGGTGCGGCGGCCAGCCACGGGCCCAGTCCCACCAGCTCGAGCGCGGCGGTGAGCTCTGCGTCGGACGGGGCGTCCGCGACGCCGCGGGCCAGGGCGAGGTTGCCGCGCACCGTGGAGTCGAAGATCAGGGCGTCCTGCGGGGTCCAGGCGACCCGGGCCAGCGCCGTCACGTCCGGGCGGACCGGGTCCGGCTGGGGCGTCGGGGGCACGGTCTCAAGCGTGTACCGGCCGGCGGTCAGGGGCAGGAAGCCCAGCAGCACGGCCAGCAGGGTCGACTTCCCGGACCCGGAGGGCCCGGTGACGACGGCGACGTCCCCGGGGGCCAGGTCGAGCTCCAGGTCGGTCCACAGCGGCGGCGCACCGGGGTGGGCGAAGGCGGCCTCCGCCAGGCGCATGCGGCACACCCGTGCCTCCGGCTCTGCGGCCTCCGCCGGCTCAGGCGGCGCCGCGGCAGCTCCGCCCTCCTCCGGGCCGAGCAGCTCGCCGGTCGCCCGCGCCCGATCCGCCAGGGTGCCCCAGTGCTGGGCGGCGGCGGCCAGCGCCCCATAGGGCTCGGCCCAGGAGAGTGCGAGCAGCACCACCAGGGCCGCGACCGGCGCTGAGGTGCCGGTGTGGGCCGCCGCGGCCGCCGCGGCCACCGCGATCCCCCCGGAGGCCGCGACCGCCAGCGCCCGGCCCCCGCCGGCGGCCCACGCGGCCCGGCGGCGGGGACGCTGCAGCCGGTCGTCCAGCACCGCCAGTCCCCTCAGCGCAGGCTCGGTCAGCCCCAGCCCGCGCAGGTCCCCGGCCGCGTTCAGCACGGCGGCCACACGGTCGACGAGCGCGCCCTGCCCTCGCACCTGGGCCGCGGTCTGGCGGCGGTCCAGGACGGCGACCAGCGAGGGGATCACCACCAGGGCGACCGCCCCGGGCACCAGGGCCACGACCGCCAGCTCCGGGGCCAACGCCCAGGTCAGGGCGGCGGTGGCCAGCCAGGCGAGCAGGGCCGCCGGGGCAGGCACGAGCACCCGGGGCACCGCGTCCCGAAAGGCGTCCACGTCCGAGACCAGCAGGGACAGGGCGCCGTCGGTCCGGCCCACCCGCCCCCACAGCCGGGGTTGACGGCCCAGCGCGTCCCACAGGCGCAGCCGCAGCTCCGTGGCCCAGCCGAACACGGCGTCGTGGGTGGTCAGCCGGTCCAGGTAGCGGAACACGGCCCGGGACAGGCCGAACCCGCGCACGAGCACGATCACGGCCAGCAGGTAGAGCACCGGCGGCCGCGTCGAGGCGGTGACGATCAGCCAGCCGGACAGTGCCGCCAGCAGTGCCGCGGACACGTGGGTCCCGGCGGCCCAGCCGATGCCGGCCCAGAGCTTCGGTTGCCGCCACGGCAGCAGCCGCAGTCCGGCCCGCAGCGAGACCCGTCGCGGGGTGACCGGCTCCGGCCGCGCACGCCCCTGGACGGCGGCGACCGGCACAGCCGTGGCCGGGGATCCGGCGGTCGGACCGGCGCCGGGGGTCAGCCGGACGATGACGTCGGCGGCCCTCAGCAGGGTGGGATCGTGGGAGGCGGCCAGCACGGTGCACTGCGGGGTGCTCAGCCCGGGCACCGCACCGGAGGGCAGGGCCGCGAGGGTCTCGGCGACGACGGCGGCCGCGGCGCCGTCCAGGTGGGCGGTGGGCTCGTCCAGGAGCACGAGCCACGGGCCAGTCCCGTCCGCGGCGTGCAGGCGGGCCAGGAGGCGGGCGACCGCGACCCGCCGGCGCTCCCCCGGGCTCAGATCGGCCGGGTCCCGCTCCTGGAGACCCTCGAGCGCCACGGCGGCCAGCACGGCGGAGCGAACGGGACCGGGCAGCGCACCCCCGGCGGCCAGGTCCAGTTCGCCGGCGACCGTGCGCTCGGTCAGCACGGGGTGCTGCCCGATCCAGAGGGTGCGTTCCGGGTCGACGCCGGCGACCCGGCCGGTGGCCTCGGCGGCGTCCTGGCGCAGCAGGCCGGCCAGCAGACGCAGGACGGTGGACTTGCCGGTGCCGGAGGGTCCGGCCAGCGCGGTCAGGCGCCCCGGGAGCGCGGTGAGGTCGAGGCCCTCGAGCACCTGCCGTCCGGCCAGCCGGACGCTCAGGTCCTGCACCAGGACGCTGCCGTCCCGGTCCGGTCCGGAGGCCGGCCCGAGCGTCTCGAGCACGGGGGCCGGGACGGGGGCGTCGGCCGCGGCCCGGGCGCGGTACTCGGCCTCCCGGCCGTCCTCGGAGGCGTGGAAGGCCGCGCCGACCTCCCGCAGCGGCAGGTAGACCTCGGCGGCGAGGATGAGGACCACCAGGCCGTCGAGAAGCGCCATCTGCCCGTTCACCAGGCGCAGTCCGATGAACACCGCCATGACAGCCACGGACAGGGAGGCGATCAGCTCGAGGGCGAGACCCGAGAGGAATGCGGTGCGCAGCGTGACCATCGTGGCCGCGTGGTGCCGCTGGGAGACCTCCTGCAGAGCGCGGCGCTGGACGCCGGCCCGGTGGAGTCCGACGAGCACCGGCAGGCCGCGGGCGAGCTCCAGCAGGTGCCCGGCCAGCCGGTCGAGCCCGTCCTGGGCGGCATCGATGCGCTCCTGGGTGTGGCGGCCCACCAGGATCATGAACAGGGGAACCAGGGGCAGGGTGATGGCGGCCACCACGGCGGAGACGAGGTCGTGGGTGAGGATCCACACGCCCAGGGCCGCCGGGACCACGGCGGTGGCGGCCAGCGCGGGCAGGGCTTCGGTGTAGTGGTCGTCCAGGCTCTTGAGGCCGTGGGTGACCAGGACGGCATCGGCGCCGGAACGGGGGCGTCCGCCGTCGGCGGCGGCCAGCCGTTGGGCGACGACGGCGGCCCGCACCTGCTGCTGGGCCCCCAGCGCGGCGC
Source organism: Micrococcus sp. PSi08 (assembly GCF_054960655.1). Taxonomy (NCBI): domain Bacteria; kingdom Bacillati; phylum Actinomycetota; class Actinomycetes; order Micrococcales; family Micrococcaceae; genus Micrococcus; species Micrococcus sp. PSi08. The sequence continues at coordinate 23,498 of NZ_JBHNYP010000027.1, forward strand.
GGCGGCCCACCACGCGCTGCCCCGCCTCCGCCAGGGCACGCAGGGCCACCCCGGCCGCCCCGAGCAGCACGGGGCCGCTCAGGGTCTGCGCGGCGGGCACAGGGCCCACGGGGGCCGGCGGGTGGAACAGCAGGTCCAGCAGCCGGGCGGAGTCCTCGGGGTCCAGGGTCATCGCCAGGCCGGTGATCAGCCGGGCCAGGGATTCGGCGAGCAGGATCCAGCCGATCGCGCGCAGTACGGCGAGGGCCAGCAGGGCCGGCAGGGCCCGACGTGCGGCCGGGGTCATCGGGGGCCGGGCCCGACGGATCGGGCCCGGAGGCGGCCCGGCCGCCGAGGCGGAGCGCTCGACGGCCGGGGCGGCGGGGCGGCTGGGGCTCACAGAGGCTCCACCAGGTGGGCCTCCGGGATGTGGGTGTCGGCCAGACGGCGGCGGAACATCCAGTAGGACCACCCCGTGTAGGCCAGCACGATGGGCACGAAGATCAGGGAGATCACGGCCATCAGGCCCAGGGTGTACGGGCCGGAGGAGGCCAGCTGAGCGGTGAGGCTGAACTGCGGGTCCACCGTGGAGGGCAGCACGACCGGGTACTGGGTGACCATGATCGCCGTCCACGCCAGCACCAGAACCAGCGTCAGGGACGTGAAGGCCAGGCCCTCGCGGCCGGCCCGGGCGGCCACCACCGACGCGGCCACCGCCACGACGGCCAGCACCAGCAGCGCCCAGGTCCACGGGCGGTCGCCGCGGGCCACCACGAGCCCTGCCCAGACCAGCAGCGGCAGCACGGCCAGCGGGGTCCACGTGGACAGGAAGCGGGCGGCCGACCGGCGGGGGGCGCCGTCGGTCTTCAGGCCGATGAACGCCCACGCCTGCGCCAGGGAGAAGCCGACCACGGCCAGACCACCGAGCAGCGCCGGGCCGGTCACCCACACGAAGGGGCCGCCCACCCGGTCCCCGTTGGCGTCCAGCGGCAGGCCGGTCGTCGTCAGCACGAGCAGCACGCCGGCCATGAAGGCCGCCAGGAACGAGCCGATGCCCAGGGTCCAGGTCCAGATCTCCCGGCCGGCGTCGGTGGCGGCCTTGCCGCGGTACTCGATGGACACCGCCCGCAGGATCAGACCGAACAGCATCACGAGCATCGGCAGGTACAGGGTGGAGAACACCGCCGCGTACCAGAACGGGAAGGCCGCGAACATGGCTCCGACGGCGGTGATCAGCCACACCTCGTTGCCCTCCCAGACGGGGCCGATGATGTTCAGCAGCACCCGGCGCCGTGGCTCGTCCCGTGCCCAGAAGCGCACGAGCATGCCGACCCCGAGGTCGAAGCCCTCGAGGGCCAGGTAGCCGAGCCAGAGCACGGCGATGATGACGTACCAGTAGACGGGAAGGACCTCAGCCATGGTCGTGCTGTCCTCTCTGCGAGCGGGTCAGTAGGCGAACGCGAGCACGTCGTCGCGGTCGCGCTTCTGTTCATCGGAGTGCTCGGCGGCGGTGAGCTCCGGCATGGCGGCCGGGACGCCGCCGCGGACGAACCGGGTCAGCAGGAAGACCTCGACGCCCAGCAGCACCGCGTAGATCCCGACCAGGACGATCAGGGACACGAGGACCTCTTCACCCGTGACCCCGGGCGAGACGGCCGCGGCGGTGAACATGTACACCTGATCCACGCCCATCGCCGGGTTCGGGTACACCACGAACGGCTGCCGGCCCATCTCGGTGAACACCCAGCCGGTCATGTTCGCCGCGAACGGCGCCCCGATCGAGGCCACGGCCAGGCGCATCCAGCCACGGGAGGCCGGGACGGTGCCGCGGCGGGAGAACCACAGCGCGCCCAGTGCCGCGAGCGCGCCGAGTCCGCCGAAGAGGATCATGAGCCGGAATCCCCAGTAGGTGACCTCCATCAGCGGCAGATAGGAGATCTCGCTGCCGGCGCGGTCGCCGTAGAGCTCGGAGTCGGGCAGGTGCGTGCCGTACTTCTGCTCGAACTCCGGCAGCAGGGTGTTGATGCCGCGCACCGGCGTGGTGAAGTCCTCGTACGCGAGGTAGGAGAGCAGGCCCGGCACCTCGATCACACCGCGGACGTCCTCGCAGGTGGTCGCTCCACCCGAGCGCACATCGCCGAGGGTGAGCACGGAGAACGCGGTGCCGTCCTGGCAGGCGGCCTCCGCGGAGGCCATCTTGGTGGGCTGGAAGTGGATCATCTGCTGGGCCTGGGCGTGGCCGGAGAATGCGGTGCCGACGAAGCCGATCAGGGCGACGGCCGCCCCGGCGCGCAGCGAGGTGAGCCAGACGCGGTGGTCGGTGCGGTCCCGGGCGGCGGTGCCGGCGTCGCCGACGACGACCCGGCCCGCCTCGTCCACGACGTCGATGCCGTCCCGGCGGCGCTTCCACAGGTGGTACCAGGCGATCCCCACGAGGAAGCCGCCGGCCACGGCCCAGGAACCGAAGATGGTGTGCGGGTAGTGGGTGAGGACGATCGGGTTGGTCAGCACGGCGCCGAGGTCGTTGAGCACCGGGCGGCCGTCGACGACCTCATAGCCCACCGGGTGCTGCATGAAGCCGTTGGCCACCATGATGAAGTAGGCCGAGAGGTTGATCCCCAGCACCGCGCACCACAGGGCGGCCAGGTGGAGTCTGCGCGGGATCCGGTCCCAGCCGAAGATCCAGATGCCCAGGAACACCGATTCCAGGAAGAACGCGATGAGCGCCTCGAGGGCCAGCGGCGCCCCGAAGACGTCCCCGACGAACCGGGAGTACTCCGACCAGGCCATGCCGAACTGGAACTCCTGCACCAGCCCGGTGGCCACGCCCATGATGAAGTTGATCAGGAACAACTTTCCCCAGAACTTCGTCATCCGCAGGTAGTGATCCTTGCCCGTGGCGACCCAGAGGGTCTGCAGGACGGCGACGACGAGGCCGAGGCCGATGGTCAGCGGGACCATGAGGAAGTGGTAGACGGTGGTGATGCCGAACTGCCACCGTGCGAGTTCGAGGGGATCCACGAGGCTGCGCTCCTGAGACAGGCGTTCGAACGCGACAACGCGGTCGCTGGATACCACCACCCTAGCAGTCGGACGTCGTGACATCGCCGGACGGCGCCGGGCCGACAACGCCCTGACCGTGTCCGCGAACTGGCCCGGCCGAGGCGACCCTGTTCGCCTCGGGCCGATCGACGCCCCCGACGGGCGCCCCGCCCGACCCCTCCGATACAGTGGGCTGTCGTCTCACCGCAGGTGAGCGCCCCCTCCCCCGACCCCCGCAGATTGGTCCTGGTGACGAACGTGTCCGGCAACGCCAGCTACGAGTACTCCCGCGCCGCCCTCCTGGCGGTCACCGAGGTGGAGGCCCCCGTCGAAGTCACCTCGCAGGACCTCGACGACCAGCTGGCGGACGTGCTCACCCGACTGCGCCTGCCCGGCTCCCTCCTGGAACGGGTGGCCGGTGTGCGCAGCCGACGGAACTGGGACGAGACCGAGGACTTCCAGGAGGCCGCCGCCCGCGCCGGCGTCGCGGCCCTGGAGCAGGCCGGCGTCCCCCGGGAGCGGGTGGGCCTGCTCGTGAACACCTCGGTCACCCGGGCCACGCTCGAGCCCTCTGTGGCCGTGCGGGTCCACCACCTCATGGGGCTGCCGACCTCCGCGACCAACTTCGACATCACGAACGCGTGCCTCGGGTTCGTCAACGGCCTCATGCTCGCCTCCACGCTCGTGGACGCCGGCCAGATCGACTACGCGGTCGTGGTCGCCGCCGAGGACGCCTCGAAGGTGCAGGCCGCCACCGTGGCCAACCTGCACGCCGAGACCACGCACCGCGGCAACTTCATGGAGCAGTTCGCGTCCCTGACGCTGGGCTCCGGGGCCGCCGCCGCCGTCGTCGGCCGCATCGAGGACCATCCGGACGCCCACCGGATCGTCCGCGGGATCACCCGCGCCGGCACCGACCACCACGGCCTGTGCGTGGGCGACCACCACGGCATGTACACCGACTCCACCGCCCTGCTCAAGGACGGTCTCGAGCTCGTGATGGACGCGTGGCACGACGTCCCGGCGGAGTGGGCCTGGCCGGAGGCCGACAGGTTCATCACCCACCAGGTCTCGCAGATGCACACCGACGCGATCGCGGAGTCCGCCCACCTGGACCCGGCGCGCATCCCGACGACGTTCCCCACGCTGGGCAACGTCGGCCCGGCGTCGCTGCCCATCACCCTCGTGCGGGAGATGGACACCCTGGAGGACGGGGACACGGTGGTCTGCCTGGGCGTGGGCTCGGGCCTGAACACCGCGATGCTCGAGATCGAATGGTGAGCTGAAGGAGCCAGAGCCATGCCCCAGATCCCCGCCGCCCCCGCCGCCCTGCCGCCGGCCGACCGACTGCCCGGCTGGGACCCAGCGTGGTCCCGCCTCGTGGAGATCCGCTCCGCCGCGGACCCGGAGGGGACCGTGCGGACGCTGCACGTGGCGGACACCGGTCCCGTGCTCGCGGCGGCCGGGGCGGAGATCGTCGGCACGATCGTCGCGGTGCACGGCAACCCGACGTGGTCCTGGCTGTGGCGGTCCCTGCTCGCCGAGACGGTGCGCCGGGCACGCCGGGGCATGGCCGCGTGGCGCGTCGTGGCGCCGGACCAGCTGGACATGGGCTTCTCCGAGCGCCTCGCGCACACGGGCTCCCCGTCCGCCGCGTCGATGGGCCGCGCCGACGACACCTACCGCACGCTGGGCGGCCGCATCGCCGACCTGGACGCCCTGCTCGCGGCTCTCGGGCTGCGCGACCTGGCGGCCACCGGCCACCCGCTGATCACGCTCGGCCACGACTGGGGCGGCGTCGTGTCCCTCGGCTGGGCGGCGCGTCATCCGGAGCTGGTGGCCGGCGTCGCGACCCTGAACACCGCGGTCCACCAGCCCGAGGGGGCGCCGATCCCCGCCCCGCTGCAGGCCGCCCTCGCCGGGCCCGTCCTGCCGGCCTCCACCGTCACCACGGACGCCTTCCTCTCCGTGACGACCTCCCTCGCCACCCCGGCCCTCGACCGCGAGACCCGGGCCGCCTACCACCTGCCCTACGACACGGCGGCCCGACGCGGCGGCGTCGGCGGCTTCGTCGCGGACATCCCGGCCGACCCCGGCCACGGCAGCCATCCCGAACTGCAGCGGGTGGGCGAGGACCTCGCCGCCCTGGGCCGCACCGACGTGCCCGCCCTCATCCTGTGGGGCGCCGACGACCCGGTCTTCCTGGACCGCTACCTCGACGACCTCCGCGACCGCCTGCCCCACGCGCGCGTGCACCGCTACGAGGGGGCGGGGCACCTGCTCGTGGACGACCGCGACATCACCGCGCCCCTGCTGCAGTGGGCCCAGCTGCTGCGCGCCGGCCAGCTCTCCGACCCCGCCTCGGGGCTGCCGGGCCCCGTCCCGCACGCCACCGCCGACCCGGGCCTGGAGGTGGACCTCGGGGAGGAGCCCGGAGCCCGCGAGCCCGGCATGGTCCGGCTCTGGGACCACCTGCGCGACTGGGGTGCCCCCGGCTCGGACCACCGCGAGTACACCGCACTGGTGGACATGGCCGGCGCCCAGGCCGGCCGCTCGCTCGTGGGCACCGCCCGCCGACCCGTGGCCGTCACCTGGGGCGAGCTGCAGGAGATGGTCTCGGCCATCGCCACCGGGCTGTGGGCGGCGGGCATGCGACCGGGCGACCGGGTCGCCATGCTCGTGCCGCCGGGCCGCGACCTGTCGGCGGCCCTGTACGCCGTGCTGCGCGTGGGCGCAGTCGCCGTGGTGGCGGACCAGGGCCTCGGCGTCAAGGGCATGACCCGGGCGATGAAGTCGGCCCGCCCCCGCTGGATCATCGGCCGCACCCCCGGGCTGACGCTGGCCCGCGCCCAGTCCTGGCCGGGCACCCGGATCTCCGTGACCGAGCCGGGCGCCGCCCAGCGCCGCCTGCTCGACGTCTCCGACTCGCTCTACGCGATGGTGGACCGCCACCGCGACCCGGCCACGGGCGACGCCGTCGACGAGCACGGCACCGTGCTGCCCGAGCCCGCCCTGGACGCGGACGCCGCGGTGCTGTTCACGTCCGGCTCCACGGGCCCGGCCAAGGGCGTCGTGTACACGCACGAGCGGCTGGGCCGCCTCGTGGCGCTGATCTCCCGCACCCTGGGCATCCGCCCGGGCGGCTCCCTGCTGGCCGGCTTCGCCCCGTTCGCGCTGCTCGGACCCGCCCTCGGCGCCGCGTCCGTCTCCCCGGACATGGATGTCACCCAGCCAGCCACCCTCACCGCGCAGAAGCTGGCCGACGCCGCGATCGCCGGGCAGTCGAGCGTGCTGTTCGCCTCCCCCGCCGCCCTGGCGAACGTGGTCGCGACCGCCGACGGCCTCGACGCGCCCCGGCGCGAGGCGCTCGACGCCGTGCGTCTCGTGCTCTCGGCCGGCGCCCCCGTGCACCCGCAGCTGATGCGGCAGGTCTCGGACCTGATGCCGAACGCCCGGGTCCACACGCCGTGGGGCATGACCGAGGGTCTGCTGCTCACGGACATCGACGGCGCCGAGGTGCAGCGCCTGCGCGCCGCCGACGACGAGGGCGTCTGCGTGGGCTCCGCGCTGCCCACGGTGTCCCTGGCCATCGCGCCGCTGCTCGAGGACGGCAGCGCCGAGGACGTCATCCTCGACCCCGCGCGGGGCCACGGCGTCCTCGGCGAGATCGTGGTCAGCGCCCCCCACCTGAAGGACCGCTACGACGCGCTCTGGCACACCGACCAGCAGAGCAAGCGCGACGGGCTGTGGCGGCGGGACGGCCGGGTATGGCACCGCACCGCGGACGTCGGCCACTTCGACGCCGAGGGCCGCGTCTGGCTCGAGGGTCGGCTCCAGCACGTGATCACCACGCCCGAGGGCCCGGTCGGTCCGGGCGGGCCCGAGAAGACCGTCGACGCCCTCGGGCCGGTGCGGCGCAGCGCCGTCGTCGGCGTCGGGCCCCGGGGCACGCAGGCCGTGGTCGTCGTCGTGGAGGCGGCCGTGCCGGCCACGCGCCCGGCGCGGCGCCCGGGTCACCACCGGGACGGCCGGCCCAAGCAGGGCCTCGCCCCGACCGCGCTGGCCTCCGCCGTGCGCGCGGCCCTCGAGCCGCTGCCGGTGGCCGCGGTGCTCGTGGCCGATGAGATCCCCACGGACATCCGGCACAACTCCAAGATCGACCGCGCCCGGGTGGCCGACTGGGCGGAGGCCGTGCTCGCCGGCGGGAAGGTGGGTGCGCTGTGAGCGGCTTCGGCTACGACGTCGGCCTCGACGCCGCCGGGATGCCCGACCTCGTCGAGCGCCTCGCGTCGCGCCGCGTCCTGGTGACCGGCGCCTCGGGGCTGCTGGGTGCGGGCGTCGCCCGGGTGCTCGCCGATGCCGGCAACAACGTGACCACCCTGCAGCGGCGTCCCTCGGGCGTGCCCGGTGCGCGGGACGTGCGCGGGTCCGTGACCGACCCGGCCGCCGTCGAGGAGGCCCTGACCGGCGCGGACACCGTGGTGCACGTGGCCGCGAAGGTGTCCGTGTCCGGCCCCGAGCACGAGTACGAGGCCGTGAACGTCGAGGGCACGCGCATCCTCTTGCACGCCGCACAGCGCCACGGCGTGCGACGCTTCGTCCACGTCTCCTCCCCCTCCGTGGCGCACGCCGGCGACTCCATCGTCGGCGAGGGCGCCGGAGCCGCCAGCCCCGAGCACGCGCGCGGACCCTACGCGCGCACGAAGGCGGCCGGCGAGCGACTGGCCCTGGCCGCCGACCGCGACGACTTCCGCGTCCTGGTGCTGCGCCCCCACCTGATGTGGGGGCCCGGGGACCTGCAGCTCACCGACCGGATCGTGCAGCGCGCGCGGGCCGGGCGAATGCCCGTGCTCGGCACGGGCGCTCCCCTGGTCGACACGCTGTACACGGCCAACGCCGTCGAGGCCGTGGTGGCGGCTGTGTCCGCGGCCGACGTGCACCACGGCGAGGCCCTCGTGGTCACCAACGGCGAGCCGCGACCGGTCGGCGAGCTGATCCGCCAGATCGCGCTGGCGGGCGGCGCCGCGGAGCCCGAACGCCGCGTCCCGGCGGGCCTGGCCCGGCGCGCCGGCGCCCTGATCGAGCGGGCGTGGGAGCGGGATCTGTTCGGGCTGCGGTCCCGGGGCGTCGGCTCCGACGACGGCGAGCCGCCGCTGACCGAGTTCCTCGCCGAGCAGCTCTCGACCGCCCACTGGTTCGACCAGCGTCGCACCCGTGAGGTCCTCTCGTGGACGCCGACCGTGAGCATCGACGAGGGCCTGCACCGCGTCGCGGCGTACTACCGCGACCGCTGACGCCCGCCGCGGCCGGAACGAGCGCCCGTCCCGAGCTTTCGTTCGGGAAACGGCGCGGGTCACGCCGCTTTCGTTCGGGAAACGGCGGCGGCCGCGCCGCCGTTACCCGAACGAAAGCGGAGGGTCAGGCGTCGATGCGCGCGCGGTCCAGCTCGTCGGCGTGGGAGACGATGAAGTCCTTGCGCGGGGCCACCGCGGAACCCATGAGCAGGTCGAAGACGCGCTCGGCGGCCTCCACCTCGGCGATGTTCACGCGGCGGAGCATGCGGTGGCGCGGGTCCATGGTGGTCTCGGCCAGCTGGTCCGCGTCCATCTCGCCCAGACCCTTGTAGCGCTGGATCGGCTCGCGATACGAGCGGCCCTCCCGCTCCAGGCGGGCGAGCGTCGCGTGCAGCTCCTGCTCCGAGTACGTGTAGATGACCTCGCGTTCCTTGACGCCCCGGGTCACCGCCTCGATCCGGTGCAGCGGCGGGACGGCCGCGTACACGCGCCCGGCCTCGACCATGGGCCGCATGTAGCGGAAGAAGAGCGTCAGCAGGAGGGTGCGGATGTGGGCACCGTCCACGTCCGCGTCCGTCATCAGCACGACCTTGCCGTAGCGGGCCGCATCCAGGTCGAAGCTGCGCCCCGCACCACCCCCGACGACCTGGATCAGCGCCGCGCACTCGGCATTGGCCAGGATGTCCGAGACGGAGGCCTTCTGCACGTTCAGGATCTTGCCCCGGATCGGCAGCAGGGCCTGGAAGTCGGAGGACCGGGCCAGCTTGGCGGTGCCGAGCGCCGAGTCGCCCTCGACGATGAACAGCTCGGAGGAGGCGACGTCGTTGCTGCGGCAGTCCGCCAGCTTGGCCGGCATCGTCGAGGTCTCCAGGGCGTTCTTGCGCCGCTGGTTCTCCTTGTGGGTGCGCGCGGAGATGCGCGACTTCATCTCCGCGACGACCTTCTCCAGCAGCGTGTGCACCTGCTGCTTCTGGGCGCGGGCCGTGGAGGTGAGGCGGGCGGTCAGCTGCTTCTCCACCACCTGGGAGACGATCCGCCGCACCGCGGAGGTGCCGAGGATCTCCTTGGTCTGCCCCTCGAACTGCGGCTCGGCGAGCCGCACCGTCAGGACGGCGGTCATGCCGGCCAGCACGTCGTCCTTCTCCACCTTGTCCGACCCGGCCTTGAGCCGGCGCGCGTTGGCCTCCACCTGGGCCCGGAACACCTTCAGCAGTGCCGCCTCGAACCCGGACTGATGGGTGCCGCCCTTGGGCGTGGCGATGATGTTCACGAAGGACCGGAACACGGTGTCGTAGCCGACGTCCCAGCGCAGGGCGACGTCCACCTCGCACGTGCGCTGCACATCCTGCATGGAGGTGCGCCCGTCCTCGCCGAGCACGGGGACCCGCTCCTTGAAGGTGCCGGAGCCCTGGATCCGCCACACGTCCGTCACCGGGGTGGCGGGCGTGAGGTGCTCCACGAACTCGGAGATGCCGCCGTCGTACTGGAAGACCTCCTCGACCGGGCCGTCGGCGCCGGGCGTGCCGGGTCGGCGGCGCAGGTCCTTGACCGTGATCCGCAGGCCCGGGATCAGGTAGGCGGTCTGGCGCGCCCGCGCCTGGAGCTCCTCGGCGGAGAACGTCGCGTCCTTCACGAAGATCTGCTCGTCCGCCCAGTAGCGCACGCGCGTGCCGGTCTGCCCGCGCTTGGCCTTCCCGACGACGTCCAGCGGCGAGGCGTCCGTGGACGGCTCGAACGGGGCGTCCGGCGACGGGCGCGACCCGTCCTGGAAGCGGCCCGGCTCGCCGCGCCGGAACGACATCTGGTGGACCTTGCCGCCGCGCAGCACCTGCACGTCCAGGCGCGAGGACAGGGCATTGACCACCGACGCGCCCACGCCGTGCAGGCCACCCGAGGCGGCGTAGGAACCGCCGCCGAACTTGCCGCCGGCGTGGAGCTTGGTGAACACCACCTCGACACCGGACAGGCCGGTGCGCGGCTCCACGTCCACGGGGATGCCGCGCCCGTTGTCCTCGACCTCGACGGAGCCGTCCGGATGCAGGGTGATCTCGATCGACTGCCCGAAGCCGGCCAGAGCCTCGTCCACCGAGTTGTCGATGATCTCCCAGAGGCAGTGCATGAGGCCGCGGGAATCGGTGGAGCCGATGTACATGCCCGGCCGCTTGCGGACGGCCTCGAGCCCCTCCAGCACGGAGAGGTGGCGGGCGTTGTACTCGGTGTTCGCGGGCACGGGGCGGGCCTTTCGGTGGACGACGGCGGCCGGTCCAGCCTACTCCGCGGGCCGGACACGCCAGGGTTCGGGCCGGACGTCCCTGGGCAGCCCGGCCCGGCTGCTTGCGTACGCGGGTGGCGAAACGCGGGTGCGGGGCGGGCGCGCGGGGAAGTTCCCTGCCATCCTTGCTGTTCCATGGGACAAGAGGAGGACCGACCCGCCCCACCGGCGTCGTCGCCCTCCAGCCCCGAGAGACCCGAGGAGGACACCATGTCCATCACCGCCGTGGCCGAGCCGGCCGCCCTCACCCGTTCCGACCGCTGCGACCGCTGCGGCGCGCAGGCCTACGTCCGCGCCGTGCTGCACTCGGGCGGTGCCCTCCAGTTCTGCGCCCACCACGCCCGCGCCGTCGAGGACGCGCTGCGTCCCCAGGCCGCGCTGTGGCAGGACGAGACGGACCGCCTCACCGCCGGCGCCTGACGCGCCCGGCATGTCGAAGGGGCGGGCCCCCCCCGGGGGGCGGGCCCTGGTGAT
>NZ_JBHNYP010000028.1:0-33772 GCF_054960655.1 Micrococcus sp. PSi08
GGGGGGGGGCCCCCCCCCCCCCCCAACACCCCCCCCCCGCGTCGGGTGGGCCGGGGGAGAGACCCGGCCCGGCCCCACCACGACGACGGCGCCCGCACCGTCGCGGGGACGGTGCGGGCGCCGTCGTGGTCGCCGGTGGGCGCGGGGTCAGCCGTCGATCTTCGCCGCGGCCTGCTCCTGCTTGCCGAAGACCGGGTTGTGGACCTCGCCGAGGTTGATGTGCACGGCCTGCTGGTCGGTGTAGAAGTCGATCGAGCGGTAGCCGCCCTCGTGGCCCAGGCCGGAGGCCTTCACCCCGCCGAACGGGGTGCGCAGGTCCCGCACATTGTTGGAGTTCAGCCACACCATGCCGGCCTCCACGTTCTGCGCGACGTTGTGGGCGCGCTTGAGGTCGTTCGTCCAGATGTACGCCGCGAGGCCGTACTTGGTGTTGTTGGCCAGCTCGAGGGCCTCCTCGTCCGAGTCGAACGGGGTGATGGCCACGACCGGGCCGAAGATTTCCTCCTGGAAGATCCGGGCGTCCGGGGCCACGTCCGCGAACACGGTGGGCTGCACGAAGTTGCCCTCGGGGAAGCCCTCCGGGCGGCCGCCGCCGGCCACCAGGCGAGCCTCGGTCTTGCCGATCTCCACGTAGGACATGACCTTCTCGAAATGCTCCGGGTGCACGATGGCGCCGACCTCGGTGGTCTCGTCGTCCGGCAGGCCGACCTTCACACGGGAGGCCTGGGCGGCGTAGCGCTCCACGAACTCGTCGTAGACGGAACGCTGGACCAGGATGCGGGAGCCGGCGGTGCAGCGCTCGCCGTTCAGGGAGAACACGCCGAAGATGGTCGCGTCGATCGCCGCGTCCAGGTCCGCGTCCTCGAACACCACGGCCGGGGACTTGCCGCCGAGCTCCATGGACAGGCCCTTCAGGTGCGGGGCGGCGTTGGCGAAGATGATCTGGCCGGTGCGGGACTCGCCGGTGAAGGAGATCAGCGGCACGTCCGGGTGCTTCACGAGCGGGTCGCCCGCGTAGCCCTCCTCACCGAAGCCGTGCACCATGTTGAACACGCCCTTCGGCAGGCCGGCCTCTTCGAAGATCCCGCCCCACAGGGAGGCCGAGAGCGGGGTGAACTCCGCCGGCTTCAGGACCACCGAGTTGCCGGTGGCGATGGCCGGGGCCAGCTTCCAGGACTCCAGCATGAACGGGGTGTTCCACGGGGTGATCAGGCCGGCGACGCCGATCGGCTTGCGGTTCACGTAGTTGATCTGGCGACCCGGCACCTTGAAGGTGTCGTCGTGCTGGGCCACGATCAGGTCCGCGAAGAAGCGGAAGTTCTCGGCGGCGCGAGCGGCCTGGCCCCTCGCCTGCTTGATCGGCAGGCCGGTGTCGAAGCACTCCATCTCGGCCAGCTGGTCGCCGCGGGTCTCCATGATGTCGGCGATCCGGTGCAGCACACGGGAACGCTGGCGCGGCAGGGCCTGGGACCATTCGCCGGACTCGAAGGCCCGCTTCGCGGCGGCGACGGCGCGGTCGATGTCCGCGGCCTTGCCGGAGGCGGCCGTCAGGTACGGCTCGTTGGTCACCGGGTCGAGCACCTCGAAGGTGTCGCCGTCGATCGAGTCGACGAACTCGCCGTCGATGTAGTGGCGCAGGACGTCGGGCAGGCCCTCGGGCGTGCGGGCCTCGATGCTGGTCTTCTCCGTCATGGTGTCTCTTTCACTGAGTGCTTCGGGTGGGTCTGATGATCGGGGCCTGGAGCCGACGGCGTCGGCGCCGGTCCGGCCGGCGGTCACGCGGACGGTTCGGCACCGTGCTCCAGGTAGGCGCGCAGGGTGTTCAGGCGGTGGGCGCGGGCGGCGGCCTCGATCTCCTCGAAGCGCGCCCCGTCCTCGATCAGGCGCAGCAGGTGCTCGTGCTCGTCCACGGAGGCCACCGCCCGGCCGGGCACGTACGCGAACGTGGAGGAGCGCAGCGCGGCCAGGCGGTTCCAGCCGCGGTGCACCAGGTCGTGCACGTGCTCGTTCTGGTGATGCTCGAACAGGATCGAGTGGAAGCGGCGGTTGAGCTCGGTGAACGTCACCGGGTCCCAGGCCGTCTCCGACTCCGTCATCGCGCGCATGGTCGCGTTCACCTCGCGGGCCGCCGCGAGGTCCTCGGCGGTCACGTGCGGGGCGCACTGGGCGGTGGAGAACCCCTCCACCAGCGCCAGCGTCTCCATGGTGTGGCGGTACTCGACCGGGTCGATGCCCACCACGGTGGCGCCCACGTTGCGCTCGTAGGCCACCAGCTTCTCGGACTGCAGGCGGCGGATCGCCTCCCGCACGGGCACCACGGACATGCCCAGCTCCGCGGCGATCTGGGACAGCACCAGCCGGTCGCCCGGCTCGTGGCGCTGGTCCCGGATCCCCTCGAGGATCGCCTGGTAGGCGCGGTCCGCCTTGGAGACGGGGGCGCCTGCGAGGCCGACCGTTCCGATGTCCGTGCGGCGCATGCTCAGGCGTCGCCCTCCGGGGCCGGGGCGTCCGGCAGGGTCTTGCGGTACTCGGCGAACTTGGCCTTCCACTCGGCGTTCGGGGGGAACATCCCGTCCACCGGGTAGCCGGCCTTGACCTGCTCGTACGCCCAGGCGTCCTGGAGCTCCTGCTCGTAGGCGTCGTCCACAACCTCCTGGAGCAGGGACGGCGGGATGACCACCACACCGTCGTCGTCGCCGACGATGATGTCGCCGGGCTGCACGGTGGTGCCGCCGCAGGCGATGGTGCCGCCGACCTCCCACGGGATGTGACGGCGGCCCAGCACCGCCGGGTGCGTGGCGCCGGCGTACACCTGGAGGCCGACCTCGGCGACGGCGGCGGAGTCGCGGATGCCGCCGTCCGTGATCACGGCGTTCGCGCCGTTCACCTGGGCGCGCAGGGCCAGGACGTCCCCGAGGGTGCCGGTGCCGTGCTCGCCACGGGCCTCCATGACCACCACGTCGTCCGGCTGCACCGAGTCGATCGCCCGCTTCTGGGCGTTGAAGCCGCCGCCGAACTCCTTGGCCAGGTCCTCGCGCTTGGGGATGTAGCGCAGGGTCTTGGCGTAGCCGAGGACGCGCCGACCCCGGTGGATCGGGCGCGGGCCGTCGATGGTCGCGTTCTGGACGCCGCGCTTCTGCAGCTGGGCGGTGAGGGTGGCCACCGCGATGGCGTCGATCTTGGCGCGCAGCTCGGGGGTCAGCAGGGAGCGGTCCGGCTGCGGGGCGCTCGCGACCCAGTGGCCGTTCTCGTCCACCGCGGACGACGACGGCGCCGCGGCCTGCGGGGCCAGACCGGCGGCCTCGCGGGAGCCCCAGGCCTCCTCGCGCTGCACGTCGTCCACCTGCGGCTGCGCGCCGAACGGGGCCAGGGAGTGCTCCGAGTCGACGACCGTCGTCACCAGGCGGCCGGTGGTCGGTGCGCCGGGGGCGCTGGGGGCGTCCACCTCCACCTCGACGACGTCGCCCGGCTGGGCCACGGAGGACCCGGCGGGGGTGCCGGTGAGGATGACGTCGCCCTCCTCGAGCGTCATGAGCTGCGAGAGGTCGGCCACGAGCTGGCCGAACGGGAAGACGAGGCCCTCGGTGGTGTCGTCCTGGACGATCTCGCCGTTGACCCAGGTGCGCACGCGCAGGGCGGCCGGGTCCAGGCCCGCGGCGGAGATCACCGCGGGGCCGAGCGGGGTGTAGCCGTCGCCGGACTTGTTCTTGACGTTGGAGCCCTTGTCCGCGTGGCGGAGGTCGTAGAGGCCCCAGTCGTTGGCGGCGGTGATGCCGGAGACGTGCGACCAGCCCTCCTTCGGGCTGACGCGCCGGGCGGTGCGGCCGATGATCAGCGCGATCTCGCCCTCGTAGGCGAGCAGCTCGGTGCCGGCGGGGCGCTCGATGGTGTCGCCGGTGCGGGCGAGGGAGGTGCCGGCCTTGAGGAAGTAGCCGGGGGCCTGCGGGGACCGGCCGCGCTGGGCGATGCGGGAGGGGTAGTTCAGGTGGACGGCGAGCACCTTGCCCGGCCGGTTCTCCCGGACGGTGAAGTCGTGCTCGGTGACGGTGGGCGTGGGATCCGGTGTGCTCTGCGTCATGGTCGAGATCGTATACGATCTCGCGGGCCCGGGGAAGAGGTCGCACGTCCGGCAGACGCGCCGGGCCGACGTCGTCGTGGGCGCCCGCCGCGGCTCAGCGGGCCCGGTCGATCGACTCGTTCACCGCCGGGGCCAGGCGCCGCACGCCCTCCACGAGCTTCTCGGCCGCCACGAACGAGTACGCCAGGCGCAGGGTGGAGTGCGTGCCCTCGACGGGGGTGAAGGCCGCCCCCGGCACGAACACCGCGCCCGCCTCGATGCCGCGGTGCATCACCTCGAGGGTGTCCACCCCGGCCGGCAGGGTGGCCCACAGGAAGAAGCCGCCCTGCGGGGTGATGAACTCGACCGCCGGGTCCCAGTGCTCACGCACCGCGTCCACGAGCGCCGCGGCCCGCTCGCGGTACAGCCCGGTCACGTGGCGGACGTGGCCCTGCCAGTCCAGCTGCGTGACGAAGGCGGTGGAGAGCATCTGCGAGTACGTGGACGCGTGGATGTAGGCGGACTCCGCGCACAGGTAGAACTCGCGCTTGAGCGCGGCCGGCACGAGCGCCCAGCCGATGCGCACGCCCGGGGAGAAGATCTTGGACATCGTGCCGAGGTGGACCACGTTGTCCCGGTGGTCTGCGGCGATCGGGGCGACGGGCTCGCCGTCGAACGCGATCTGCCCGTACGGGTTGTCCTCCACGATGAGCACGCCGTGCTTCTCGCAGATCGCGCCCACCTCGGCGCGGCGGCCCGGGGGCAGCAGGGCGCCCGAGGGGTTCGCGAACGAGGGGATCGTGTAGAGGAAGGCCACGCGGCGGCCCTCGGCGGCCAGGCGGGTCAGGGTCTCGTCGAGGGCCGCGGGCACCAGGCCGTGGTCGTCGGTGCCCGTGGCCACGGCCTCGAGCTGCCAGGTGGTGAAGGTGGTCAACGCGCCCACGAACGTGGGGTCCTCCACCACGACGACGTCGCCCGGGTTCGCGAACGCCCGGCAGGCGGTGTCGATCGCGGCCTGCGAGCCGGGGGTGATGACCACGAGGTCGGGATCCGCGTCCGGGATGCCGTCGGCGGCCATCACGGCGGTCGCGGCGGCACGCATCTCCTCGGTGCCCTGGCCCGGGCCGTACTGCAGGGACTCCGTGCCGAACCGGGTCATCAGGTCGGAGGCGATCCGGCCCAGCTCGTCGAGGGGCAGGTCGGCGAGCCACGGGTTCCCGCCCGCGAGCGAGATGAGGTTCGGGTCCATCGCGATGTCGAAGACGTCGCGGACCGCGGACTGCTTCACGCCGACGGCGCGCTGGGACAGGTGATCTCGGAGGTTCCGCACGCTCGGCACCCTATAGCACGGCGCGGCCGTGCCCGAAGGTCCGATGACGGGCGACGACGGCGGGTCGCGCGGTCAGGGGGCGCTCGGCTCCTGGGCGGGGGACCACGTGCCCTGGGTCGGCTCGGCGGGACCCCACGACGACTCCTCGGCCGGAGCCCAGGTCGAGGGGTCGGCCGGAGCCCACGTGTCCTCCGACGACTCGCCCTCCGGCGCCCACGTCTGCTCGCCGGATCCGTCGCTCGGCTCCCCACTCGGCGTGGGGTCCCCCTGCGGGACGTCCACGGACTCGCCGAGGCGGAGCGGTTCGAGCCCCAACACGTCGTCGAGGTCCCGGCCGTCCACCTCGAGTCGGACCTGGCCCGCGGACGTGAAGGCGGCGGCGGTCGCCTGCAGCTGGGCGCGGATCCGTTCGGCCGTGCACTCGTCCTCCGGCGTCACGGTGCCGGTGAAGGTGAAGATCTCCACGTCGCCCTCGCGGCGGTGCCCGGTCGGGATGAGGCTTTCGCGCACGTCGAACACGGCGTTCCACAGCGACGGGTCGCCGTGCCAGCCGCGCTCGTCCGCGAACAGGAAGTCCAGGGCGGTGTCCGCCTCGTCCTCGGTGTCCGTCGGCACGGTCTGCACGGGCACCAGCAGATCGCCGCAGCCGAAGGGCCGGCCGCTCGTCCCCGGGACCGCCTCCGCCTCGGCGACGGCGAGGTAGACCGTCAGCGGCTGATACCCCTCCGTCGCGGGCAGGGGCACGCCGTCGTCGGACGCCGAGTCCTCGGCCAGGTCGGGGGCGACCGCGCAGCCGGCCAGCAGGCACGCGGCCGCCACGGCACCCGTGAGCCGCAGGGCGCGGGAAGGGGAGGTCGGGCGCATCGGGTACTCCTGGCGGTCGGGGGTCGGCGGCGTCGGACGGGCCGACGGCCTCTCCATGCTACGGCCGCCCGCCTCGCCCGCCGCGAGCGGATGTGAGGCCTCCCGCGGGTCGGAAGGGGCCCGCGGGCGGACGGCCGCGGCGGGCTAGGCTGGAGACCATGCCCGTGAGGAACCGTCGCGCCGCCGCCCTGCCCGCCAAGCTCAGCCGCTCCTGGCTGCTGGTCAACGCGGCCACCCCCGACGCGTTCGCCCCCGCCCTGGCCTCCGAGGCCGACTCCGTCATCTTCGACCTCGAGGCCGCCGTGCCGGAGGAGCAGAAGGACGCGGCCCGCCAGCACGTCGTGGACGCCCTCTCCGGCGGCATGACGGCGTGGGTGCGCATCTCCGCGACCTCCACGGACCACTGGCAGCGGGACCTCGAGGCGCTCACGGGTCTCGACGGCGTGCGCGGCGTCGTGCTGGCCGAGACCGAGGAGCCGGAGCAGGTCACGTTCACCGCCATGCGGCTGCGCGCCGGCACCCCGGTGATCGCCCTGCTGGAGTCCGCCCTGGGCATCGAGAACGCCACGGCCGTGGCCAAGGCGCCGGGCACGTTCCGTCTCGCCTTCGGCGTGAACGACTTCCGCAAGGACGTCGGCGTCGGCGAGGACCCGCTGGCCATGGCCTACGCCCGCTCCCGCATGGTGATCGCCTCCCGCGTGGGCGGTCTGCCCGGGGCGATCGACGGACCGCCCGGCAACACGGACGGTGAGGACGCGGTCATCCGCTCCTGCGCCGTCACCGCCTCGATGGGCATGACCGGCCGCCTCGTCCTGAACCCGGATCAGGTGGACTGGGTCAACCGGGCGATGTCCCCGTCCGAGGACGAGCTCGCGTGGGCCCGCGACCTGCTCGAGAAGCACGCGCAGGGCGCCGCCGTCGGCGACGGCTCGTACCTGCCCCGCGTGCTGCGCGCCCAGAAGATCGCGGACCTCGCGGACTCGTACGGGCTCTGGAACGCGTGAGCACGGCCGGGGCGCGCGCTTGAGTCCCCGCACCGACGGGTGGCTCCGCCCATGATGGCGTGGATCGACGGGCTGCCGCTGCTGTGGTCCATCGGGTTCTTCTGGATGCTGGCGATCCTGCGCACCCTGATCGTGTTCTCGCTCGGGCGGGGGCTGGCCTCCGGCGTTGAGCGGACCCGATGGTTCGCCCGCGTGATGGAGGGTCCCGTCTATGTCCGAGCCCAGCGCTTCATCCAGCGCCACGGGGTGTGGGCCATCCCGTTCTGCTACCTCACGGTGGGCATCCAGACGGCGGTGATCGGCTCCGCCGGCGTCGCCCGCATGCCCTGGCGCCGGTTCCTGCCGGCGGCCGCGCTCGGCACGTTCCTGTGGGGCGTGGTGTACGGGACCGTCGGGATGGCCGTGGTGTGGGCCGTCATCGGCGCGGCGCTCGGAGAGGGCCGGGGCGCCCTCGCCCTCGTGCTGATCCTCGCGGCCGTGGCCGCGTTCGTCGTCTGGCGCCGACGCCGCACGCTGCGCCGGCACGGGGCCGGGTGACGTCGTCGTCCGTGACGCGGGCCGGGCTTCGCCGCCGGGGGACTAGAGTTGACCGCGTCTTCGCCCTGGCCAGCCGCCCCGCGGCCGGGGCCGCCACCCCTTCGGAAGGACCACCATGAGCGACGAGCGCGCCCGCAGCTTCTCCGCCTCCACCGCCTCCGCCGCCGACGACGGCGCCCGCGGCACCGGCACGACCCGCGTCAAGCGCGGCCTGGCGGACATGATGAAGGGCGGCGTGATCATGGACGTCGTCAACGCGGAGCAGGCGCGCATCGCCGAGGATGCCGGTGCCGTGGCCGTCATGGCGCTCGAGCGGGTCCCGGCCGACATCCGCGCCCAGGGCGGCGTGGCCCGCATGTCCGACCCCGACCTGATCGACGGCATCGTCGAGGCCGTGTCCATCCCCGTGATGGCCAAGGCGCGCATCGGCCACTTCGTGGAGGCCCAGGTGCTGCAGGCGCTAAAGGTGGACTTCATCGACGAGTCCGAGGTGCTCTCCCCGGCGGACTACGTGAACCACATCGACAAGTGGGACTTCGACGTGCCCTTCGTGTGCGGCGCCACCAACCTCGGCGAGGCCCTGCGCCGCATCACCGAGGGCGCGGCCATGATCCGGTCCAAGGGCGAGGCCGGCACCGGCGACGTCTCCGAGGCCGTGAAGCACATCCGCACCATCCGCAAGGAGATCGCCCAGCTCCAGGGCCTGGCCCAGGATGAGCTGTACGTGGCCGCGAAGGAGTTGCAGGCGCCGTACGAGCTGGTGCGCGAGGTCGCCGAGACCGGCACCCTGCCCGTCGTGATGTTCACCGCCGGCGGTGTGGCCACCCCGGCCGACGCGGCCCTGATGATGCAGATGGGCGCCGACGGCGTGTTCGTGGGCTCCGGCATCTTCAAGTCCGGCAACCCGGCCGAGCGCGCCCGCGCCATCGTCAAGGCCACCGCCCAGTTCGACGACCCGATGGCGGTCGCCGAGGCCTCCCGCGGCCTGGGCGAGGCCATGGTGGGCATCAACGTGGGCGACCTGCCCGCCCCGCACCGCCTGGCCGAGCGCGGCTGGTGAGCCGCGGAGCCCCGGGTGCCCGGAGGCCCTAGGGTCGGGGCCATGGTGAGTCCACAGAAGACCGTCGGCGTGTTCGCGCTCCAGGGCGATGTGCGGGAGCACGCCCACGTGCTCGGGTCACTGGGCGCGCGCACGCGCCCGGTGCGCCGCCCCGCGGACCTCGAGGGTCTGGACGGCATCGTGCTGCCCGGCGGCGAGTCCTCCGTGATGGACCGCCTCGCCCGGATCATGGGGCTCAAGGACCCGCTCATCGCCGCCCTCCGCGACGGCCTGCCCGCCTACGGCACATGCGCGGGGCTGATCATGCTGGCCCGCGAGATCCGCAACCCGGCGCCGGATCAGGGTGGGCTCGGCGTGCTGGACGTGGCCGTGCGGCGCAACGCCTTCGGCGCGCAGGTCGACTCGTTCGAGGAGGACCTGGACGTCCCCGCGGTCGCGGCGGAGCCGGTGCACGCCGTGTTCATCCGCGCCCCCGCCGTCCTCCAGGCGGGGGAGGGCGTCGAGGTCCTGGCGAGCGTGCCGGCGTCGCGTCTGTCCGTGCCCGCGGCGGACCCGGGGCTCGACGGCGACGCGCGGCTGCCCGTGGCCGTGCGGCAGGGCCACCTGCTCGCCACGGCCTTCCACCCCGAGGTGACCGGCGACTGGTCCTTCCACCGGGCGTTCCTCGCGGGGCTCTGAGCGGCCGGCCGGCCCCGCGCGCGACGGGCGCGGGGCTCAGGCCTCCGCGAGCACCTCGGAGGTGACGCGGACGTCCTTCCGGGGGTCCAGGCCGAGCTCGTCGGCCACGGCCGTGGCGACGGAGGGCAGGGTGAGCACGCCGTCGTGCGCGTTGAGGCCCCCGGCGAAGCCCTCGTCCGCGGCCAGCGCGGCGCGCCATCCGAGGTCGGCGATGCGCTTGATGTAGGGCAGCGTCGCGTTGGTCAGGGCCGAGGTGGAGGTCTGCGGCACGGCGCCGGGCATGTTGGAGACGCAGTAGTAGATCTTGTCCCCCACGAGGTACGTCGGATCCTGGTGGGTGGTGGCCCGCGAGTTCTCGAAGCAGCCGCCCTGGTCGATCGCGATGTCCACCAGCACGGAGCCGGGCCGCATGGACTCCACCATCTCGGCGGTCACCAGCTTCGGGGCCGCGGCGCCGGGGATCAGCACGGAGCCGATCACGAGGTCCGCGTCCGCCACGGTCTCGCCGATGTTCAGGTGGGACGAGGCCAGCGTGCGGATCCGACCCTGGTGGACGGCGTCCAGCTGCGCGAGCCGCTCGAGGGAGATGTCCAGGACGGTCACGTCCGCGCCCATGCCCGCGGCGATCACGGCCGCCGCCTCGCCGGCCACCCCTCCGCCGATCACGGCCACCCGGGCGCGGCGGGTGCCGGGCACGCCGCCCATCAGCACGCCCGAGCCGCCCTGCGGCTGGAGGAGGTGGTAGGCGCCCGCGGCGGGGGCCAGGCGGCCGGCCACCTGGCTCATGGGGGCCAGCAGCGGCAGGGAGCGACCGCGGGTGACTGTCTCGTAGGCGATCGCCGTCGTCCCGGCGTCCAGGATCGCCCGCGCGCACGCGGGGGAGGCGGCCAGGTGCAGATAGGTGAAGAGGACCTGGCCGCGGCGCAGGCGACCGTACTCCTCCGGCTGCGGCTCCTTGACCTTGAGGACCAGCTCGGCGCGCTGCCAGAGCTCGTCGACGTCGTCGACCAGCTCGGCGCCGGCGTCGCGGTAGTCCTGGTCCGAGGCGCCGGAGCCGACGCCGGCCCCCGACTGCACGAGGACCTGGTGGCCCGCGCGCACCAGCTCCTGGACCCCGCCCTGCGTCAGGGCCACACGGAACTCGTTGTTCTTCACTTCGGTGGGCACGGCGACCAACATGCGGCGAATCTAGCCCATCCGGCCCGTTCCGGCGAGGGCGCGGGGGCCGCTGCGCGGTCGCCGGTGCCGCCGTCACCGCGGTGCCCGTCCCGTCATACTGGTGCGGTGACTCCCGCGCTGATCTCCCTCGTGGCCGTGCTCCTGCTCCTGGTGGGGCTGGTGGGCACCGTGTACCCCGTCCTGCCCGGCTCGCTGCTCAACCTCGTGACGGCTCTCGGGTGGGCCGCGCTGCTGGGTTCCCCCGCGTCCTGGACGTTCGGCGTCATCGCGGCCGGTCTCGCCGTGGCGGGGCTGAGCGCGTCCGCGGTGCTGACCGGCCGACGGCTGCGACGTGAACGCGTCACCCGCGGCCCGATCCTGTGGGGGGTGGCCGGCGCCGCCGTCGGGTTCTTCGTGATCCCGGTGGTGGGTCTGTTCCTCGGCTTCGCCGTCGGCCTGTTCGCCTCCCAGTGGGCCCGCACCCGGGACGCCCGGGCCGCGCTCAGCAGCTCGATCGGCGCGCTCACGGCCATGGGCATGGGCATGCTCGTGGAGTTCTGCTGTGCGCTGGGCTCGCTGACCGCCGTGGGCGTGGGCGCCCTGGTGCACGGCGTCACCGCCTGAACCACCGGAGCCGTCCGTCCGGCGGGACCCCGCGCGCGCCGGACCCTTCGCCGGCTCAGCCGCCGGCGGGCACCCTGCCGGTCTGGGCGAGGGCGGCGAAGCCGAGGACGTGCTCCCGCAGCTCCTGCGCGGCCGCCCGGCCGTCCCCGGCGGCGGAGGCGGCGAGGATCCGCCGATGGTCGGCCTGCAGGCCGGCGCGCACGGCGGGCCAGTCGGACAGCCCGGCCACGGTCTCGGTCACGTAGCCGATGGTCGCCTGGCGCAGGGAGTCCAGCATCATCGCCGTCACGACGTTCCCGCCCAGGGTGGCCAGCCGCACGTGGAACTCGGTGTCGAGCAGGTAGAAGTCCTCTTCCGGCAGCGCGGGGTCGTCCATCCGGTCCAGCAGGGTTTCCACCTCGGCCAGGACGGCGACGCTCTCGGGGTCGCCGGAGGTGGCGGCGGCCGCCTGCGCCGCATCGGTCTCGAGGAGCACGCGCGCGGCGACGACGTCGGCCATCGGCAGGGACCGGGTGGCGATGTGCAGGCGCAGCGCCCAGCCCAGCGCCGCGGACGGCTCGGAGACGACGACGGCGCCCGAGTTCGGCCCGGAGCCGGCGCTGGCGCGGATCAGGCCCATGGCCTCGAGCATCCGGGTGGCCTCCCGCACGGACGCCCGGGAGATGCCGAAGCGTTCGGCCAGGGTGCGTTCGCCGGGCAGCTTGTCCCCCACGGCCACGGCGCCGGAGCGCAGCTCGGCCTCGAGCCAGTCGAGCACGATGGTGTAGGCGGGGGCAGCGGTCATGGACGGACCTTCCGAGGGGGCGGGGCGGCGACCGTCCATCCTACCGATGGACGCCGCCCCGCTCGGGTGGTGCAGGCGGTCAGCCCGCCGCCGGCAGCATCCACGCCAGCACGTTGGACTGCAGGTACACGAGCGTGCACACCGCCAGCAGGAGCACGAGCGACCACACCACCACGCGGCGCAGGATCTCGGACTCCCGGCCCTCCATGCCGACCGCCGTCGCGGCGATCGCCAGGGACTGCGGGGAGATCATCTTGCCCACGACGCCGCCGGAGGTGTTGGCGGCCACCAGCAGGGCCGGATCGGCGCCGATGTTCGTGGCGGCGGTCTGCTGCAGGGTGGAGAACAGGGCGTTCGCGGAGGTGTCCGAGCCGGTCACGGCGGTGCCGAGCCAGCCGAGCACGGGGGACAGGAACACGAAGGCCGTGCCCAGGCCGGCCACCCACGTGCCCATGGCGACCGTCTGGCCCGAGAAGTTCATGACGTAGGCCAGCGAGAGCACGATCACGATCGTCAGGGCGGACCAGCGCATGCGGGCGAAGCAGCGGCCGATCTCGGCGATCGCGTTCCCCACCGAGAGCGGGAACCGGCCGTCGTGGTCGAACCGGGAGTAGACCACGGCCATGATCAGGCCGGCGATCAGCAGCAGCGTGCCGGGGGAGGCCAGCCACTCGAACTTGTACACGGTGCTCGCCAGGGGCGCGCCGGAGGCGTCGACGAGGTGCCCGTCGAGCCCGGGCCACGGGATCTTCGCGGTGACGGAGTTCAGGGCCGCGGTGATCGGGGGGGCCAGCTTGGCCAGGGCGAACACGGCCACGACCACGATGTAGGGCAGCACGGCCATGAAGATCCGGCCGGGGGTGAGGTCCTGCGCCGCCGAGCGGGCGGGGGCGCCGAGGCGCTGGCGGGCCTCCTCGGCGCCGCGCGGCCGCCAGAAGCGCAGCAGCAGGACGGCGGCGGCGAGGGAGACCAGGGAGGCCACGACGTCGGTGAGCTCGTAGGAGAAGTGGGTCGAGGCCAGCCAGATGGCGACGGCGAAGCTCGCGCCGATCACGATCAGCGCCGGCCACGTCTGCCGCACGCCGCGCAGCCCGTCGATGATGAACACGAGCAGGAACGGCACGAACACGGCCACGAACGGGGCCTGGTGGCCGACGATCGCGCCGATGTGCGTGGCGGGGATGCCGGTGAGCGTGCCGGCGGTGGTGATGGGGGTGCCCACGGCGCCGAAGGCCACGGGCGCGGTGTTCGCCAGCAGCACGGCGGTGGCCGCCCGCAGCGGGGGCACGCCCAGGCCGAGCACCATGGTGGCCGTGATGGCCACGGGGGCCCCGAAGCCGGCGAGGGCCTCGAGCAGGCCGCCGAAGCAGAACGCGATGAGCACGGCCTGGATGCGGATGTCTCCGCCGCCGAGCGAGTCGAAGATCGCGCGCATGTCGTCGAATCGTCCGGAGAGCACGGTGACCTGGTAGAACCACAGCGCCATCACGACGATCCAGACGATCGGGAACAGGCCGAAGGTCGCTCCCTGGGCGGCGGCCAGCGCCGCCAGGTGGGCCGGCATGTGGAAGCCCAGCACGGCCACGAGCAGGGCCACCACGAGCGCGGCGAGTCCCGACTGCCAGGCCTTGAGGCGCAGGCCGAGGAGGGTGGCGAAGAACGTCAGCAGGGGCAGGACGCCGAGCGCGGCGGAGAGCGCGACGCTGCCGGCGGCATCGGGGGTGGGGGTGAAGGTGTGCACGGGGGTCTCCCGGTGGGCGAGGGGACGGGGCGGAATCCGGTCGGGCCGGTGATGGTCGGACCACTGTGGTCAGACCAAGGAGCGTACTGTGAGGGCGGTCACCTCGCAAGCGGCTGGCATGATATGGTCTGACCACTACGGCACCCGTGTGCTGCCGCACCGCACGGCGCCCCAGGCGCCCCGTCCGGAACGGAGACCGGCATGAGAATCGCCCTGTTCGCCACGTGCATCGTGGACGCGATGTACCCCAAGGTGGCCCTCGCCACCGTCCGCATCCTCGAGCGGCTCGGCCATGAGGTGGTCTTCCCGCCCGGCCAGGTCTGCTGCTCGCAGATGCACGTCAACAGCGGATACATGGAGGACGCCCTGCCCGTCGTGCGCAACCACGTCCGCACCTTCATGAAGGCCGACTACGACCTCGCCGTCGCCCCCTCCGCCTCCTGCGTGGCCTCGCTCGGCCACCAGCAGCCAGACGTCGCCCGCTCCGGCGGGGACGAGGGTCTGGCCCGCGACGCCGAGGTCGTCGCCTCCCGCACCCTCGAGCTGTCGCAGCTGCTCACGGACGTCCTCGGGGTGACGGACGCCGGGGCCCAGCTCGGCTCCTGGTTCCCGCACACCGTGACCTACCACCCCTCCTGCCACGGCATGCGCCTGCTGCGCCTGGGCTCGCGCCAGGAGGACCTGCTGCGCACCGTCGCGGACATCGACCTGCGCCCGCTGCCGGACGCCGAGGAGTGCTGCGGCTTCGGCGGCACCTTCTCCCTGAAGAACCCGGACGTCTCCGCCGCCATCGCGGAGGAGAAGATCGAGAAGGTCACCGCGTCCGGCGCCTCCCTCTGCACGGGCGGCGACGCCTCCTGCCTGCTCCACCTGGACGGGGCCATGCACCGTCGCGAGGCGCGCGGCCAGGACGGCCGCCCGCTGCGCACCGTGCACCTCGCCGAGATCCTCGCGGCCACCCGGGAGAACCCGCTCGAGGTCGACGGCCCCGTCGAACTGTCCATCCCCGCGTCCGCCGGCGCCCGCCGCGGACCGTCCGCCCGTGTTGAGGAGGCCCGCCGATGAGCACCGCACCCACCCGCGTGCGCCTGGGAATGCCCACCGTCCGCCCCGTCCACGGCGAGGGCGAGATCCTGCTGAACACCCCGTTCCCCGAGTCCGCCCGCGAGCAGCTGAAGAACGGCCAGATGCGCGCCAACATCCGCCGGGCCACCCACACCATCCGTGCCAAGCGTGCCGGCGTCGTCGAGGAGCTGCCGGACTGGCAGGAGCTGCGCGCCGCCGGCTCCGCGCTGAAGCAGTCCGTCATGGCGGACCTGCCCGCGCTCCTCGAGCGGCTCGAGTCCGAGGTCACCGCACGCGGCGGCGTCGTGCACTGGGCCCGGGACGCGTCCGAGGCCAACCGCATCATCACGGAGCTCGTCACCGCCAAGGGCGTGGACGAGGTGATCAAGGTCAAGTCCATGGCCACCCAGGAGATCGGCCTGGACGCCGCGCTCGAGCATGCCGGCGTGGCCGCCGTCGAGACGGACCTGGCCGAGCTCATCGTCCAGCTCGGCCACGACCGGCCCAGCCACATCCTCGTCCCGGCGATCCACCGCAACCGCGAGGAGATCCGGGACATCTTCCTCCGGGAGATGCCGGAGACGGACGAGAGCCTCACCTCCGAGCCGGCCGACCTGGCCGAGGCCTCACGCCGACACCTGCGCGAGAAGTTCCTGAGCACGAAGGTGGCGATCTCCGGGGCGAACTTCGGCGTCGCCGAGACGGGCACGCTCTCCGTCGTCGAGTCGGAGGGCAACGGCCGCATGTGCCTGACCCTGCCGGAGACGCTGATCACCGTGATGGGCATCGAGAAGCTCGTGCCCACCTTCGAGGACCTCGAGGTGTTCCTGCAGCTGCTGCCGCGCTCGTCCACGGGCGAGCGGATGAACCCGTACACCTCCATGTGGACGGGCGTCACCGAGGGCGACGGTCCCCAGGAGTTCCACCTGGTCCTGCTGGACAACGGCCGCTCCGCGGTGCTGTCCGACCCGAAGGGCCGTTCCGCGCTGCACTGCATCCGCTGCTCGGCGTGCATGAACGTGTGCCCCGTGTACGAGCAGACCGGCGGCCACGCCTACGGCTCGGTCTACCCGGGCCCGATCGGCGCGATCCTCTCCCCGCAGCTCACCGGTGTGGACGCGGGGGAGAACGGCACCCTGCCCTACGCCTCCACGCTGTGCGGCGCGTGCTACGACGTGTGCCCCGTGGCCATCGACATCCCCTCGATCCTCATCCACCTCCGGGACGAGGACGTGCAGGCCACCCACGCCGCCCGGAAGGCGCTGCGCACGGAGGAGGACGCCGCTGCCGGCCCCCTGGCCCGCGCCAAGACGGCGGTGGAGTCCGTCACGCCCTCGCAGATGGACGTGGCGATGAAGGGCGCCTCCGTGGTGATGTCCTCGGGTCGGCGCATGTCGCTGGCCGAGCGGGGCCTGGGGTTGGGCCGGGTCGCGGCCGGGCCGGACCGGGTGCTCGGCTGGCTGCCGGGCATCGCCGGCGGGTGGACCGACGAGCGTGACGTGCCGGCGCCCCCGCGGGAGTCCTTCCGCAACTGGTGGGCCCGCCACAAGGATGAGACCGAGCACCGAGTCGCCATGGACGGCGTCACCGGGCTGGACCGGCCGGAGGACGAGCACGTCGAGGAGGACGGACGATGAGCGAGGCGAAGGCCGAGATCCTGCGGCGCATCCGCGAGGCGACGGCGGACGGGCCGGTCGCGGACCCGGTGCAGCGCACCTACCGGCGGACCTCCTCCCGGGACCGGGCCGAGGTGGTGGAGATGCTGCGTGACCGGCTGATCGACTACCGCGCCTCCGTGCGGGACGAGACCGAGGAGACGGTGGCCGCGGCCATCGCCGAGCTGCTCGGCCCGGACGCCCGGTACGTGGTGCCGGCCGGCCTGGAGCCGGACTGGCTCCCCGCGGACTCCCGCGGGGCCGGCCGGGAGCGCATCACGGAGCCCGCGGTGGGCCACACGGGGGAGCGGGCCGCGGTCCGCGGCGCCCACGACGGCGAGCGCGAGCCCCTCAGCGTGGACGCGCTGAACGAGGTGGACGCGGTGGTGACGTCCTCGACGGTCTCCTGCGCGGAGACCGGGACGATCTTCCTCAGCGGCCGCCCGGACGAGGGCCGCCGGGCGATCACCCTGGTCCCGGACCACCACGTGTGCATCGTGCCGCTGGACTCCGTGGTGGAGCTCTTCCCGGAGGCGCTGGCCCGCGTGGAGGCGACGGCGCCGATCACCATGATCTCCGGGCCCTCGGCCACGAGCGACATCGAGCTCGAGCGCGTCGAAGGCGTGCACGGGCCGCGCCGCCTGGACGTGATCCTGCTCGACCGCGCTCGCTGACGCGGGCGCGGTCGGGCAGGGGATCGAGCGGGTCAGGCCCCCTCGACGACGGCGCCGCCGGTGCGGCCCGTCTCGAGGTGGGCCTGACGCTCCCGCACGCCGCTGTACAGGGCGACGAACAGCAGCGCGAGACCGGCGGTCACGAGCATGCGCCCGAGCCCGGCGATGCCCGGGATGGCGGCCGAGGTCTCGGCGGGGGTCAGGCGGACGACCGCGTCGAGGGCGAGGACCACCAGGGTCACGGGCCGCCCCCGGCGGAGGCCTCAGATGATCGAGCGGCCCTCCCGACGGGCCGCGGCCCAGTCGGCGACGAAGCCGCGGGCGATCGAGACGAGGACGGCCAGCACGAGGACGGGCCACATCAGGACGTACAGGGTCAGACCGACGGTCATGCGGATGCTCCTTGCGAGTCGGGGGACGGGGGGATCAGGACGCGGGGGCCGAGGTGCGCTCGACCTGCGGCAGGTCCTCGGTCGCGGGGTCGAAGTCGCCGGTCACGCGCGCGATCCGGTCGAAGTCGAAGTCCCGGCCGGAGCGGACGGACAGCCCCCAGCACACGAGGAAGGACACGGCGTAGGCCACGAGCGAGCCCGTGAGGGTGGCGTAGTCCCGCAGGAAGCCGTAGCCGAGGAACAGCATCACGACCGAGGCGATCGCGCCGACCACGACCGCCGGACGCAGGCCGAAGAAGCCGAAGCACATGATGCCCAGCACGACGCCCACGCCGAGGATCGCGAGGGTCTCCACCACGAACGCCCAGGCTCCCTCGATCGGGATCCACTCGAAGCGCACGGGCAGGAACACGGCCAGCGCGGCGAGCACGGACACCGTGAACGCGACGTTGGTGATCCTGCCCCAGTAGAAGGACGCGATCACGGGGAACACGAGGCAGCCCCACAGGGCGCCCACGAAGACCAGCAGGTCGAGGATGTCGAACTTGGCGGTGGCGAAGTACAGGGCCGCCGCCGTCGCCACGATCATGGTGATGCGGCCGATCAGCAGCATGGTCTTCGGGTCGGCGTTCTTGCGGCCGACCGACTGGCCGTAGACGTCCGTCATCACGATCGACGAGAGGGCGGACAGGTCCGAGTCGGCGGTGGAGGACAGCGAGCCGATGATCATCAGGAACGCCAGGGCCACGAGCGCCAGCGGCAGGTGGTCGGCGACCATCTGCGGCAGGAGGTTGTTGACGTCGCCGTCGAGCGGCTCGACGCCCAGGTAGAGCGCCATGACGCCGAGCATGCCGACGCCGATCACGGTGCCGCCGTAGCCGAGGGTGGCCGTGATGAAGGTGGGCTTGATGAGGTCCTCACGCACGGCGAAGAGGCGCTGGGCGATGGTCTGGTTGCCGATCGCGTAGGCCAGCACGGCGGCGATGTACGGCGCCCCCTGGTTCATGAACGCCTCGGAGGAGAAGAAGCTCTGCTGCTGGGCCGTGACGTGGCCGGCCTCGACGCCGGCCTGGAACATGCCCGGGCCGCCCGCGGCGAAGAACACGGCGGGGATGATGATGACGGTCGCGCCGAGCATGGCCATCACCTGGGCGAAGTCGGTGAGCACGGAGGCGCGGAAGCCGGACCACAGGGTGTACAGCAGCACGCCCGCGGCCACGATCAGGATGCCCGCGCCGAAGGACAGCGGGGACAGCAGGGAGATCAGGGCGCCGCCGGCGATGAAGTTGGAGGTCAGGGAGATGACGGAGCCGAGCACGGGAGACGCCGTACGTGTAGCCGGCGGTCACGGAGGCGTACATGGAGGCGGCCCAGATCCAGGTGGCCGTCATGGAGGCGGCGGACACGCCGAAGCCGATCCGGTTGCCCGCCGTCATGTAGGCGTCGGCGTTCTCCTTCTTCTTGGAGATGGCCACGGACATGATCATGGTCCCGCCGTAGAACAGCACGACGAGCAGGATCACCCCGATCACGCCGAGCTGGGTCAGGGATGCTGCGTCCTGGGAGGGCGGCATCGAACTTCCTTTCGCGCGAGTGACTACGGACGTCCCGATCTCCCGGCGCGGTCCGGTCCGGGCATGGCTCCGCAGGGCGGAGGGTGGCGTACCGATCACGTCGCGGCCAGGGGCCGGGGAGGTGGAGGGCATCCCGCCGGGTCCCGAGTCCACGAACGGCGAGCTCTCTGCTCAAGCCATCGCGGTCCCTCGGCCCTGGGCGGCGCTGTCAACACCGGCATCCTGGCGGAACGAGCCCACCCGGATGGCGCGATCATCACATGGTCGGCGCAGAAATGGCAAAAACATAGAGCCCTTTCAGCAGGGTGGGGACCATGAGTGCCCGGCGCAGAAGCCGGACAGAATGGGCGGATGACCGTTCCTTCCGGCTCCCCGGCCGCTTCCTCCGCCCCCGCTTCCCCACGACGGCGCCGCGCCCTGGCGGCGGCGCTGGCCGTCGCCGTCGTGGTGCAGCTGGTGGTGCTGTACCTGCCGGGCGAGCAGGTGCCGGAGGCCGGGTTCGCCGTGCCCGGACTGGACAAGGCGATCCACGCGGCCGTGTTCGCGCTGCCCGCGTTCCTCGCCGTCGCGCGGGGGCAGAGTGGGTGGTGGGCCCTGCCGTTCGCGGTGCACGCGCCGGTGAGCGAGCTCGTGCAGCACGCGTGGGTGCCGCTGCGGACGGGGGACCCGGTGGATGTCGTCGCGGATCTGGCGGGTGTGGTGCTCGGCGTGGTCGCCGCGCGGCGTCGCCGGATTGGAGGATCGGGGGCGTCGGGCGTATGATGGTCCGGTGCACTCCCGCGGGAGGGCATGACCTGGGGCTATAGCTCAGTTGGTAGAGCGTTTCGTTCGCAATGAAAAGGTCAGGGGTTCAATTCCCCTTAGCTCCACGGACCGTCCCGGTCCGCGATCCTCGAGGTCGCGGGCCGGGACTTTCTCGTGACGGGGGCGTGAGCGCCTGCCCTGCCCTCACCCCCGGGAGGGGGGCCGGCGCTTCCGGGGGGACCCCCCGGGTGTCTACAGTGCCGGGGTACGTCAGCGCGGACGTGATGCGGTCGTGTCACCGCAGGTCAGTCGCGCTTCTGCCGCCCCGCACGGGGCCGTTCGGCCCGGCCCGGGCCGGGAAGGGGACGCCGATGCGCATCAGCGTGCTCACCCACATGCTCCACCCCATCCGTTCGCCCTACGAGGGCGGGCTGGAGATGCACACGGCCATGACCGTGGAGCACCTCGTGCGCCGGGGCCACGACGTCACCGTCTACGCGCGGGAGGGCACCCGGCTGCCGGGCGACGTCGTCGCCGTGCTGCCCGCCGAGGGCGCCGGCCCGGGCCGCGCGGGCACCCGCGTGCGCGAGGCGGCCGCCCGCCGGGCCTGCGCGCTGATCCTCGACGACGACTCCGACGCCGTCCTGAACAACTCCCTCTCCCCGGCGCCGCTCGAGCTGCTGCGCGCCCGCCCCCTGGTCACCGTCCTGCACACGCCGGCCACGCTGGCGGAGGTGCTGGCCGTCGTCGACGCCCCGGGCTGGACGGCTCCCGACCACCACCGGTGGGCCTCGGTGTCCGCGTCGAACGCGCTGGCCTGGCAGCACCGGCTGCCGCGCGTGGACGTGGTGCCCAACGGGATCGAGCTGCACCACTGGGTCTCCGACGCCGTCCCCGTGCGCGGCCGCGCCGTGTGGTCGGGCCGGATCACGGCGGAGAAGGGCCTGCACGTGGCGATCGACGCCGCCCGGATCGCGGGCATGGAGCTGCACTTCGCCGGGCCGATCTCGGACGAGGAATACCACGCCCGCGAGGTCGTGCCGCGGCTCGGCCCGGACACCGTCTACCACGGCCACCTCGACCATCACGCGCTGCCGCACATGCTGGCCACGGGCGAGGTCTTCCTGGCCACCCCCCTGTGGGCCGAGCCGTTCGGGCTCGCCGTGGTCGAGGCCATGGCGCTCGGCGTGCCGGTGGCCGCGCTGCTCAGCGGCGCGATGGGGGAGATCGTCGCCCCGCAGGCCGGCGCACTGGCCGTGCACCACACGGCGCAGGAGCTCGCGGTCTCGATCCGTCACGCCCGCCGCAAGGACCGGGGACGCGTGCGCGCGTGGGCCTGCCGGTTCAGCGCGGAGACCATGGTGGAGGGCTACGTGGACCTGCTCGAGCAGGCCGCCGAGGACGCCCGTGACCTCGCCGCCGCCGAGGACGCGTATGGGTTCGACCCGCAGGGGGTCCCGCGCCCGTCCGCCGATGCGGCGGACCTGGAGTCCCTCTGATGGCTCCGGCCCGCAGGCGGGTCCTCTACTACGCCCACCAGCACGGGGCGGGGCACCTGCGGCACGCCGCCGGCCTGGCGTCGACCGGGGCGTTCGACGTGACGGTCGTGACCGCCCATCCCCGGGCGGCCGAACTGCTGCCCGCGGACGTCCCCGTCATCCCGCTGCCCTCGGACCTCGTGCCCGGCCACCAGCAGCCGGCCCGCTCACCCCTGCACTGGTCCCCGGTGGGGCCCGAGATCCGGGCGCGCTTCGACGCCCTCCACGCGGCGGCGCAACGGGTGGACCCGGACGTGTGCGTGGTGGACGTGTCCGTGGAGGCCGCCCTGTTCCTGCGCCTGGCGGGCTGGCCCGTGCTGCACCGCCGCATGCACGGCGAGCGCACCGACCCCGCGCACGCCCTCGTCTATGCCGAGGCCGACGGCCTCTTCGCCCACTACGCCGCCGAGCTCGAGGTCCCCGCCTGGCGCGCCGTCCACGCGGACCGGGTCACCTACCTCGGGGTCGCGGACGTCACCGGCCGGCTCGGCACCCGCGCCACGACGACGGCGTCCGCGGGCGGCGCCCCGCGCGTCGCCGTGATCGCCGGGACAGGCGGCGGCGGGGTGCGGGCCGCGGACCTGGCCCGGGCGGCATCCGCCGTGCCGGAGGCGACGTGGGAGGTGTACGGCCCGATCGCCGGGGTGGGCGATCCGGAGGCGCCGGGCGGGCTCGCGGTGGAGGCGATGCCCGCCACCGTGACGCTGCACGGCTGGGTCCAGGCGCCGGCCCGCCGGGCCGCGGACGCCGACGTCGTGGTGGTCTCGGCCGGGCACAACGCCGTGGTGGACGCCGCCCGCTCCGGCCGCCCTGTGGTGCTCGCCCCCGAGCCGCGGCCGTTCGACGAGCAGCGCGTGTTCGTCCGCGAGATCCACCGGGCCGCGGGTGTGCCGTGGTGCGCGTGGGAGGACCCGGACGCGGACTGGGCCGGCGCGGTGCGCGGCGCCCTCGCGGACCCGGCCGCCGCCGACCGGCTCGCGGGCCTGCTGCTCGTGGCGCCGGGCGAGTACCGGCGGCGCTGGGAGGCGGCGATCGAGGGTGCCCTGGGCTGAGTCCGGCACGCCCCCGGCGCATCGCCCCTCAGTACGCGGCGTCGTCGCGGCGGGCGGCCGTCAGCTCCGCCTCCGTGGGGTGACGCAGCAGCTCGAGCCGCTCGCCCTCGGGGTCCCACGCGATCAGCCCCGCGTCCGCGAACGCGCGTAGCCACCCCTCCATGGCCCATCGGCCGTGCACCTGCCGGAAGCGGCGGGCGTTGACCAGGATGTCCTCGAGGTGGTGCAGCGGCGGGGTCATCACGCCGTGGTGCTGGTGGAACGCCTCGGCGGGGCTGAACCGCAGCGTCAGGCCGGCGGCTCGGGCGCGGAAGGCCAGGTCCGTGTCCTCGGCGCCGTAGCCGGTGAAGCCCGCGTCGAAACCGCCGATGCGGGCCAGGTCCGCGCGCCGCAGCGCCAGGATCAGCGTCCACACGAGGTGCCACTCGTCCGAGGGCCCGGCGGTCAGGTGCGCGCGCGCCCGGTGGGGCACGGAGAGGCGGCGCAGCAGGGCGTCCGCGCGGTGCGAGGTCAGGTCGGCCTCCCCGACGTCGCGGACCCAGCCCGGCCGCAGGTAGCGGGGCCGGCCCATCACCACGGACCCGGGGTGGGCCGCGACCTCGGTGGCCAGCACGCCGACGGTCTCGGCCGCCGGGATGCAGTCCACGTCGAGGAAGACGAGGATCTCGCCGGTGGCGAGCTCGGCCGCGCGGTTGCGGGCCTGCGCCAGGGGCAGCCCGGCGTCGGCGGCCACGTGCCCCACGGTGACGGGCAGGTCCGTGGCCGGGACGCGCCCGTCCGGCTGGCCCATGAACACCACGACCACCTGGTCCGGGCGGCGGTGAGAGCGCTCCAGCCCGGCGATCGCGCGGGCCAGGTGCTCGTCCCGGTGCCCCGTGATGACCAGCACCGACACGCTCGGCAGCGCCCCGCGCGCCCGGGCGAGGGCCTCGCGGTAGACCGCCACGTGGGCGGCCGCCACGCGACGGCGCTGCCGGGCCCGGGCGGCCGGGTCGGCGGGGGCCGTGCGCGCGCGGGCGCGCACCAGCGTCTCGAGCGCGTCGGCGAGGGAGTCGGGATCCTCCGGGTCGAACGCGGCGAGCGAGTCGGGGGTCAACCAGGCGCCGGACTGGTCCGCGATGTGCCCGATGTCCGCGACGGCCACCGGCACCCCCAGGTCCCGGCACATCTCCACCCAGCCCGAGTGGGTGCCGATGCGGTACGGCAGCACGGACACGTCCACGTCGCGCAGCAGCGCGTGCAGGGCGGGGTCGTCGAGCCGGTCGTGCTGCCACAGCTCGAAGCCGTGGTGGGCGCAGCCTGCGCGCAGCGCGGCCAGGGCGTCCTCGTCCTGCACGGTGTCCTGGACCTCCACGGTCACCCGCGCGTCGACACCGCGCTCGGCCAGCGTCCCGACGGCGGCGGCGAGCACCGGCAGCAGCGCCACCGGGGCCACCTGGGCCCGCAGGTCCTTGGCGTGCACCAGCAGGCGGGCGGGGACGGGCGCGCCGTCGCCGTCGTCGGACGCGTCGGGGGGCAGCAGGCCGGGGGCGTCGTCGTCGCCCTGCGCCACGAGGTCCTCGAGCGGGACGATGTGCGGGTGGGGGACCACGAGGGCGCGCACGCCGTAGTCGCGGGCGAGGGTCGCCGCGGCGCCGGGGGTGAGCGTGAGCACGGCGTCCGCGCGGCCCAGCAGCACGGCCAGGCGGTCCCGGTGGGGGCCCTGGTCCGTCAGGTGCGGGTTCTCGAGGTCGTGCACGGTCACGACGACGGCGCCCCCGTGCGCGTGCTGCGCGTCCAGGGCGGCGGCCAGCTGGGCGGGGCTGAAGTGCTCGAAGCCGAAGTGCACGTGCAGCACGTCCGGGCGGTGCTCGGCCAGCCACTCCGCGCGCAGGGCCCGGGGCGGCCACCACTGGTGCGCGGGCGCGCCCGGCACCGGCGGGTCCGGCAGGAACTCCACGTCCGGCGCGGCGCCCGGGTCGAGGGGGCGGATCGCGCGGGTGTACGGGTGCTGCGCGGGCACGTGCTGGACGGTGATGCTCACGGGGGAGGGCCTCCTGACCTGGGGATGCGATGCCGCGCGGGCGGCGTGTCCCCGTCCCGGGTCGGGGGTCGCGGAATCTAGTCTGTCAGGGCAGGATCGGAGAATCGGAGCAGCGGCATCCTGTCCGTTCCGGCGCGCCGCCGCGTCGAGGAGCGCCGCCGCAGGTGAAGGGGATCGTGGACGTGGACTCGCAGCCGCAGGGACGTGTGCTGTACGTGACCGTGGGCGCGCCGGAGCACGGCGTGGTGCGCCATGGCCGGCAGATCGCCGCCGCCCTCCGGAGGGTGGGCGCCGAGGTGGAGCTGCTCAGGGCGGAGGACGTCGCGGCGTTCCGGGGCCTCGTGCCCCTGCTGGAGGAGGCGCGGGCGCTGGGCGCCGCCGTGCACCTGGACGTCACGGACGCACTGTTCGGCCCCACCGCGACCGCCGCCGCGGACCTGCTCGTCGACGTCCTGCCCGCAGGCACCACGCTCACCCTGCACGACATCCCGCAGCCCGCTGAGGGCGACGGCCGCTACCGCCGCCGCGGCGAGGCGTACGCGCGGCTCGCCCAGACGGTGGCCGGCGTCGTGGTCTCCTCCCAGCACGAACGGGCGCTGCTGGCGGACCTCGTGGACGTGGCCGCGGACGTGGTCCCGCTGCCCGTGGAGGACCGCCGGGCCGCGGCCGCCCGTGCCGAACCGGTGGTGCCGGAGAGCATGGCCGGCCTCGACCGGGACCTCGTGCTCTTCGGCTTCGTCTACCCGGGCAAGGGGCACGCCCTCGCCCTGGAGGCCCTCACCGAGCTGCACCGCCAGTGGGGCCCGGACTCCGGGGCGCCGCGCCGGCTGACGGCGCTCGGACCCGTCAGCATCGGGCATGACGACCTCGTGGCGGAGCTGACCCGCGACGCCGAGGCGCGCGGCCTGGAGTTCCGCGTCACCGGGTTCGTGCCGGACGAGTTCGCGGACGCGGCCCTGCTCTCGGCGGGCATCCCGTTCGCGGCGCACCGCAACGTGTCCGCGTCCGGGTCCCTGGCGGCGTGGACCTCGGTGGGGCGGCGGGCGATCGCCTCCGCGGGCCGCTACACGGAGGAGATGGAGCGCCTGCGCCCGGGCACCCTGCGGCTCGTGCACCCGAACGGGTCGCCGGCCTTCGCGCTGGCCGAGGCGATCGCCGAGGCGGTCGAGGACCCCGAGCGCACGTGGCTCGACCCCGCCGTGGACCTCTCGCCCGGGGCCGAGGACTGCGCGCGGATGCTCTTCGACGTGCTCCGCCGCGTGCACAGGTGGACGTGAGCGCTGCCGTCTCCGTGGTGGTGCCCTACTACCGGGCCCAGGCGGACCTCGACCGGCTCACGGCCGCGCTCGCGGCCCAGCGCGGCCTGACCGGCGGGCTGCAGCTCGTGGTGGCCGACGACGGCTCGCCCGTCCCGCCCCGGGTGGACCCGGGCCTGCCGTTCGACGTGGTGACCGTGCGCCAGCCGGACCGCGGGTTCCGCGCCTCGGCGGCCCGGGCGCTCGGGGCGGAGGCGGCCGACGGCGACGTGCTCGCCTTCCTCGACGGGGACATGCTCCCCGAGCCCGGGTACCTCGCCGCGGCGCTGGCGGCGGTGGCCGAGGCGCCCCGGGACGCCGCGGTGGTGGGCCGGCGGCGCCACCTGGCCGAGGCCTGGCTGGAACGGGCCTGGGCGCACGGATGGCGGCCCGGGGACGAGGTGCCGGAGAGCTCCCGCCTGGCCGAGCCGGCCTGGCTGGGTGACGGGTACCGCGCCACGGACGACCTGCGCCGCGCCGACTCCACCGGCTACCGGTACGTCATCTCGGCCGTGCTCACGGTGGCGCGCGAGATCTACGAGGACGCCGGCGGCTTCGACCCCGCCTTCGTGGGCTACGGCGGGGAGGACTGGGAGCTGGCGCACCGGCTGTGGCGCGTGGGGGCGGCCCTGCGCCACGCGCCGGACGCCGTGGCGTGGCAGGCCGGCGCCGACTTCGGCGGACGCGGCGACGCCGCCGAGGCCGCCCGGGTGAAGGCCCGGGAGGCGCTCGTGCTGGCCTCCCGCATCCCCGCGACGACGGCCCGCGGCCACGGCCTGTCCCTGGTCGGCCCGCTGCGGGTCGAGGCGCGCGTGCGGGTGCCGGAGGGTGCGGACGGCGCGGCGGCGGCCGTGGTGGCGGTGGACGCCGTGCTGCGCGCGGCACCGGGGGCGCGGGTCGGCGTCGTGGGCGGCCTCGACGAGGCGGCGGCGCGCGCGCTCGGCGACCCCCGCGTGCGGCTGCTGGGCGAGCCCGACGGCGGCGCGGCGGCGTCCCAGGACCTGCCGCCGACGCCGGCGCGCGGCGACCTCGACGCCGTCCGGTCGGTGCCCGACTGGTCCGTGGACGTGCACGTGCCGCTGCGGCCCGCCGCGGCCGGAGCCCGGCCTGACGCGGACGCCGTCGCCGCGTGGCTGCTGCGCCTGGAACGGGCCGGCGTCGAGCGCGTGGAGGTGCTGGGCGAGCCGGCCGAGCCGGGCGAGCGGGCCGTGCTCGCCGTGCTGACGTGTGCGCGGGCGCGGTGGCGGCACCGGCGGGGCGGGACGGCGCGGGTGTGGCGGGTGCCCGCCTCCCGGCTGGGCTGGGCGCCCGTGGCCACCGTGCCGGACCTCGAGGCGTGGTGGGGCGGCTGGGGCTGAGCGGGCCGGTGCCCGCGGGGCGGGGCTGGCACAATCGCGGACAGGACGGAACACGGGAGGACCGATGAGCGAGCTGGACGAACTGGACTTCGCGGCGCTCGCCGCGTTCCTGGCCTGGTGGTTCGGGACGGCGGGCGTCGGCTGGATCCGGCGCGTGGACGGCTGAGGAGAGAGGACGCACGGATGCAGTGGGATGAGGGACGACGCCGGCACTACGGGCACTTCTACGGGCTCGAGGACCTGCCCGAGGGTGACCTGCTGCTGGTGTGGGGCAACTGCCAGGGCGAGTCGTATCGGCGGCTGCTCGGCGGGGAGCCCGGCACACCGCTGCACGGGGCGGACCTGGTGAGCGTCCGCGTGCCGCCCGCCTTCGAGGCCCAGCCGGACGAGGTCGAGCACCTGGAGCGGCTGCTGCCCCGCGTGAAGGCGCTCGTCACCCAGCCGATCCCGCACGACTACCGGGGCATGCCCATCGGCACGGACCAGCTCGTGGCCCGGCTGCCCGAGGACGCCGCCGTGGTGCGGATCCCCGTGGTGTACGACGTCTCGCGCTTCCCCTGGCAGGTCACCCTCCGCAACTGGAAGTTCGCGCCCGGGGCGGCCGAGCGGCCGGGGGAGGACCCGCCCGTCGTGCCGTACCACGACCTGCGCGTGCTGGCCGAGGCGGCGACGGGCCGTCGTCGGGAGGTGGCGCCGGCGGCGATCCGTGAGGCCGCCGCCGCGTCCGTGCAGGCGCTGCGGGCGCGGGAGGAGGCGAAGGGGACGCTGTCCATGGCGGACCTCGTGGCGGCGGAGCGGGGCGTCGGCTTCTACACCGTGAACCACCCGACCAACACGCTGCTGACCCGCGTGGCCGAGCGCGTGGCCGGGCACCTGCCGGGCGACGTCGCCGTCCAGCCCGTGCCCGCCTCCCGCGTGCTCCTCGGCGGGGTGCGCGCGCCCCTCGAGGCGGTCGTGGTGGAGGCCCTCGACCTCGACGCCGAGCCGACCGAGGACTGGACCGTGGCCGGACAGACCGTCCCGGCCGAGCAGCTGCGACAGACCCACCTGGACTGGTACGCGCAGAACCCGCAGGCCGTGGAGGCCGGGATGCGCAAGTACGCAGACCAGCTGCGGCTGCTGGGCCTTACGGGCTAGCGCCGGCCCCGGCCACCAGTGGAGGATGGGCGGCACGTCCCGTCTGCCGCGGAGCACGTCTGCGGGGGCGGCCGTACCGTTCCTTTGACCCCGTCACCCCACGGAGGACCACGTGACCGAGCAGTACGACATCCTGATCGTCGGCGGCGGCAACGCCGGCGTGTCCTTGGCCGCCGCACTGCGGCGGAAGCGGCAGGGTCGGGTCGCCATCGCCGACGGCCACCAGCTGCACCGCTACCGGCCGATGCTGAACTACGCGGCGGGCGGGCAGGCGGACATGGCCCGGTTCGAACGGCCGATGCGGGCCGTCATCCCGGACGGGGTCGAATGGATCCCGGACCACGTCGTGGCCGTGGACGCCGAGGAACGGACCGCGGTGACGAGCACCGGGCTGACCGTGGGCTTCCGCCACCTCGTGCTCTGCCCGGGGCTGACCCCGTGGTGGGGTGCGATCGACGGGCTGCGTGAGGCCTACGCCGCCGGATGGGCGGCGAGTGCGCACGTGCCCGAGCACGTGGACGCCGCCCGGGCGCTGCTGTCGCGTGTGGCCGCGGGGGACCGTGTGGTGGCGAATGTACCGGCTGAGCCCTCCTCGTGCGGCGGCACCGTGCTCAAGGCGCTGTTCCTGGCCTGCGCGGCATGGGAGCGCACGGGGATCCTGCCGGACGTGGACGTCCGCCTGGTGACCCCGTACGGCCGGATCCTGGACCGGCAGACCATCGACCCCGCTCTGGCCGAGGCCGTGGCGAGGTACGGCATCCATGTGCACGCCGGCGCAGAGGTGAACGCCGTGGACCACGAGGCCCGCGAGGTGGTGCTCAACACCGGTGAGCGGATCACCGACGTCGCGGCCGCGTACATCACGCCCGTGGTGCGGGCCCCGGAGTTCATCGCCGAGGCAGGCCTGGCGGACGACGGCGAGGCCGGCCTGGCGGCCGTGGATCCCGCGACCCTGCGGCATCCCGTGCACCCGCACGTGTGGGCGCTGGGCGACGCCGCCGCCCTGGGCACACGGCCCTCCGGCGGTGCCCTGCGCCGGCAGGTCAAGATCCTGGCCCAGAACATCCAGGCCGCGGACGCGGGGAAGCCGCTCCAGAAGTACGACGGCTACACCGTGATCCCCGTGATGGTCAGCCGGGACGAGCTGGTCCTGGACGAGCACGTCCGCGACGGCTCCGAGGACCGGTCGATCCCCGGCGTGGACCTGACGAAGCCGCGGAAGAGCACGGCGGCCTTCGACCGCCTCGGCCAGCCCCGGATCTACTGGCACCGACTGCTCAAGGGCAAGGTCTGAGCCCAGCGTTCTCGCTGCCGCGACCCGTGCGGCGGACGTGCTGTCCCACGCGGGGCGCCCCCACCCGATCCGGATGACGGCCCCGGCCCGCCGAGCGTTTTCGTTCGGGAAACGGCGGCATGTCGCACCGCTTTCGTTCGGGAAACGGCGCCCTGCCGACGACGCCGGCCTCAGTCGTCGCGGCCCCGCACCGGGCGCTCCTCGAGCGTGGTCTGCACGACCCGCCCGCGCTCCCAGCTGTTCGCGCCCGGCACCACGTCCGGGACCGGGATGTCCGCGCGGTGGCGCCGCTTGGCCGCGGTGTCCACGCCCACGCGCTCGTCGCGGGCGCGCAGGAGGGCCTCGTCCACCTGGCCGTCGCCGGTGAGGCCCATCATCAGCTGGGGGATGCCGTACGGGAAGTCGTCCCGGTCGTACTGCCAGGTGTGGAACGTCTTCCCGTAGGTGTGGATGAGGTCTTCGAAGTAACTGTGCTCGGCCAGCTCGGGCACCCCGGGGGCGGTGAGGGCGCCGGAGCTCACCTCGTAGTGGTGGCTGTGCCACAGGCGCCGCTCCTCGTCGGGGAGGCTGCGGAACCGCTCCTCGCTGACGATGTACTCGATGCCGATCAGCCGTGCGTCCGGCGCGTTGCGGTCGAAGATCACGCACTGGTGCAGGTCGTGGCGCAGGTGGATGCAGAAGTGGCTGGCTTCGACCTGCCGGCCGAGGTCGTCGGCGTAGAAGTGCAGTCCGTTGAGATAGGTGCTCATCGCGCCCATGGGGTACTTCGGCTGGACCAGGCCGGATGCCGCGTCCAGGAGGCGGTGCTTGAGCGGGTGACCCTTCCCGACGGCGGCCATGACGGCGATCTTGCGGGCTGCGGTGACGGCGGCCGCGGTGCCCAGTCCGGCGGCGAACCCGAGGGCGGTGGAGGACAGGCGATGGGTGCTCATGGCCCCACGCTAGGAGCGCGGGGCGGACTCGGCCAGGGTGGTGGGGCTGCCGGGTCTGCTCAGGAGGCGGGCCCGACGACGGCCCCTCGCCTCAGGCGATCCGGTGGAGCCGATGCTCGCCGTCGCCGACGCCGAAGACCGCGCGCGTGCGCACCGACGAGCCCAGCTCGCTCACGTAGTCGACCACGCGGAAGCGGGCCTCGAGCAGCTGGGCGGAGAGGTCCACGCGGAGGTAGCCGCGCAGGTCGTTGTTGAACTTGATGTGCGGGTTCCACGCGAGCGCGTCCGCGGCGGCGTCCGAGCCGTCGCCGCCCGAGGTGATCGACGTGGTGATGAGCTCGACGCCCACGGACTCCGAGGAGAGGTCGTTGAAGTCCTGCTTGATGTCCGAGGCGAAGGCCTCGTGGATGTCGCCGGTGAGCACCACCGGGTTGCGGACGCCCGCCGTGGTCCACGCGCTGACCACGCGGTCGCGCGAGGCGACGTAGCCGTCCCACGTGTCCATGTCGCCCCACAGGAGCGGGCCGGAGGTGCGGTCGTACTGCACGAACGGCACCTGCTGCGTGATGAGGTCCCAGCGGGCGACCGAGGTCTCGAAGCCCTCGCGCAGCCACGCCTCCTGGGCCGCGCCCGTGATGGTGCGCCGCGAGTCCCGTGCGTCGGCGTCGACGACCTTCACCAGGTCCAGGTTGGCCTGGTCCGAGCGGTACTGGCGCGTGTCCAGGAGGTGGAACGTGGCGAGGTCGCCCCAGTGGATGCGGCGGTAGAGCTGCATGTCGATGCCGCGGGGCACGGACGACGCGCGGAGCGGCATGTTCTCGTAGTACGCCTGGAACGCGGCGGCGCGGCGCGCGAGGAAGCTCGGGTCCCAGATCTCCGGGGTCTCGTCCGCCCAGTTGTTCTCGAGCTCGTGGTCGTCGAAGATCACGAGCCACGGGGCGGCGGCGTGCGCGTCCTGCAGGTGCGGGTCCGTCTTGTACTGCGCCATGCGGGCCCGGTACTGGGCGAGGGTGCGGGACTCCCCGTTCCTGTGGGCGCGCGGGACCCCCGAGGAGACCGGGTACCCGTACGGCATGATCTCGTAGTAGTAGTCCCCCAGGTGGACCATGAGGTCGGGACGCTCGGCGGCCATGTGGCCGTA
Source organism: Micrococcus sp. PSi08 (assembly GCF_054960655.1). NCBI lineage: Bacteria > Bacillati > Actinomycetota > Actinomycetes > Micrococcales > Micrococcaceae > Micrococcus > Micrococcus sp. PSi08. The sequence goes on from NZ_JBHNYP010000028.1 coordinate 31,712, forward strand.
GGCGGTGAAGTAGCCGTGCTCCCAGTTGGCGCACGAGGCGACCGTCATGGTGAGGCGGCTCGGGTTCGAGCCGCGGGCGGGCGCGGTGACCGTGCGGCCGACGCGCGAGAGGTGGCCCAGGGCGCGGAACCGGTAGAAGTACTCGGTGCCGGGGCGCAGACCGGTGAGCGTCACGTGCACCGCGTAGCCCTGCGCGCGGTCCGTGGTGACGGCGCCCGACCGGACGACCTTGCGGAAGCCCTCGTCCGTGGCCACCTGGTACTCCACCCGGAACGACTGGTCCGGCATGCCGCCGAGGCCGTCGAGCGCGAGGGGGTCCACGGCCAGGCGGGTCCACAGGACCACGCCGTCGGGCCACGGGTCGCCTGAGGCGACGCCGAGCGTGAACGGCGTGGGGCCGGTGGCTGCGTGGGCGGTGCCGGCCGGCGTGGACAGCAGTGCCGCGGAGGCGACGACGAGGCCCGCCCCGCCGAGGAGGGTGCGGCGGGAGACGGGGTGGGCGGCCGGGTGCGAGGGGTCAGTGTGCGAGGTCACCCGTGCAGGGTGGCAGGGGCGGGTGACGCGGACGTGACCGGGCGGTGACGGCGGGGTGGGGCGGCCGGCGGGCACGACGTCGGTCCATACGACACGCGACAATGCGCAAAATACATTTGCGCTAATCGCCTATCGACTAAGGCTAGCCCCTCTTGTGCTATTCGCGGGCGGGAGTAATCTCGATTCCAGCAGCACCGCCCCGGCCCGGGGCGGGCCCGAACCGGGAGGATCACGCCATGACCACCGCCGTCCGCACCTGCGCCGCCAGTGCCTGCGCCTTCAATGCCGAGACGTCCTGCAACGCCCTGGCCATCACCGTCGCCGGCTCCGACCGCACGCCCGGCTGCGGCACCTTCGTCCAGCTGGACGTCCGCCGCCCGGTGACCGAGGGCGCCTCGACCGTCGGTGCGTGCCACCGCCTCGAGTGCACGTACAACGCCGACCTCGCCTGCACCGCCGAGGGCATCGAGGTCACGGACGTGGCCACCTGCGCCACCTACACGATCGACTGACGCCGCCCCTCAGGGGTGGGCGACCCGCGCCGGGATCGCGTCCAGCAGTCGCCGCCAGGCGTGTCGGGGGCTGTGATCGAGCCGGCCCGCACCGGGCAGGGCCACGTGCACCGCTGTGGCCTCGCCGTCGCGGACGCGCAGCAGGGTCACTCCAGCTTCGTCCGCGTCGAGGGCGTGGGCGGGCGACTCGGGCAGGGGCCCGGTGCCGACCTGCAACGGGGTGCTCTCGCCCGGCAACAGGCCCAGGGCGACGGCGTCGGCCAGGTCCGCGAGCACCTCGGGGGCGGTGCCCAGCACGTCGTCCGCCAGGTCTGCGAGCTCGGCCTGGTCGACGAGTCCGTGCGACGCGAGCGGCAGGGTGTGGCGGCAGAACACGGCGACGCCGTCGACGTCGTGCAGCAGGATCCGCTGGGTCTCGACGACGCCCACGCGCACCCGCGGGCCGACGTCGTCCACGAGGTCCGCGACGCGGCCGCGCAGCCCCAGCTCCGCGACCTCGGCCGAGTCCCGGCACCAGCGCAGGGTGCCGAGTAGATGCACGGACGCCAGGCGGGTGGGGACCGTGAGGTCCAGGGCGTCGCGCAGGACGTCCACGCGCACGTCCAGCGGCGCGGGCGTGTGGAACGCGCCGAGCGAACCGAGGAGGTTGGGGACGTGGGCGGCCACGAGGCGGCCGTCCGCGCTCACACCGTGGACGGCCGTGGTGAGCGTCTCGCCGGCGCGGAAGGCCGTGACCTCGACGGAGCCCTCGCCGCGGAGCAGTCGCTGGGCCAGCAGCAGGCGACGGGGCGCCACGGGCGGCAGCGGATGAGCGGGGTGCGTGGAGGCGTGGGCCATGGGGGTCCTTCCGGCGGGGGTCCGAGAACCAGTAAGGCACACCTCAGTGAGATACGCAAGGAGAGTGTTGTGTATTTGTCGTACGCGGGGCGGTGGGGGCGTGTGGTGCTGGGCTACGGTGACGGGACTCACATGCCGTCGTCGAGGGAGCCAGCCGATCATGACCTTCCGCCCCACC
>NZ_JBHNYP010000029.1:0-33363 GCF_054960655.1 Micrococcus sp. PSi08
ACTCTGTTCGTCGGGGCCCGCCCGCCCAGAGCGTGCGGTGGCAGACCCCCGGCCCGGTCCCGGACGCCGTCGAAGGCCGGCTCGAGGTGGTCGAGCACGGCCCTCGGCGGACGGATCGCGAGGAAGAGCCTCACGCCTGCGCGCGCGGATCCGCGGCGGCTGCGGTCGAGCCCCCGGCGGCGTCCCGCGTCATGGCGGCCGGGGCCACGTCCGGGTCCGGCTCGCGGCCGGCCACGATGTCGATCGCGCCGGTGAACTCGGCGTCGATCCGCCGCTGCACCCGGCGCGAGCGCTGGGTCACGAGGGACACCACCACACCCACCACGAAGGCGGCGACGAAGCCCGGCAGCAGCTCGTACAGGCCGAACCACTCCCACGTCTCGGCACTGGCCTCGGACCACACCCAGGCGACGGCGGCGCCGGTGACCATGGCGGCCATCGCCCCCCACGAGGTGAACCGCGGCCAGTACAGGGCGAGCAGGATCACAGGGCCGAAGGCGGCGCCGAAGCCGGCCCACGCGAAGGAGACGAGCTCGAGCACGGAGGAGTCCGGGTTGAGGGCGAGCAGCCCCGCCACGAGCGCCACCACCAGCACGCCGATGCGGCCGAGCCACAGGGTGAACGTCGGGGAACCGGTGCGCCCGCGCAGCATGTAGAGGTCCTCCACCAGGGCGGAGGAGCACACGATCAGCTGCGAGGAGAGCGTGGACATGATCGCGGCGAGGACGGCGGCCAGCACCAGGCCGGCCACGAACGGGTGGAACATGATCGAGGCAAGCACCAGGAACACGGTCTCCGGGTCCTCGAGCGTGGTGCCGGGGTTGGCCTGGAAGTAGGCGATGCCCACGAGGGCCACCATCACGGCACCGAACACGGACAGCGCCATCCAGCCGATGCCGACGCGCCGGGCGACGGCCGCGTCGTGCGGGGTGCGCAGGGCCATGAAGCGGACGATGATGTGCGGCTGGCCGAAGTAGCCCAGGCCCCAGGCGAGGGAGGACAGGACGCCGATCAGCGTTGCGTTCTCGAACATCGAGAAGTGGTTCACTCCGCCGCCGGCGGCGTCGGCGGCGCGGATGCCCTCGACGACGGCGTCCCAGCCGCCCATGGTCAGGATCACGACGATGGGGACGGCCAGCAGGGAGAGGAACATGAGGATGCCCTGGGCCACGTCCGTCAGCGAGGCGCCGAGGAAGCCGCCGAACAGGGTGTAGAGCACCGTGATGCCCGCGACCACGAGCATGCCGGTGAGGTAGTTGATGCTGATGCCCTGGGCGTAGAAGGAGTCGGGGCCGAAGGTGGACTCGACGAACTTGCCGCCGGCCACCATGCCCGAGGACACGTAGAAGGTGAAGAACACGAGGATGATCAGGCCGGCCACGATCCGCAGGATGTGCGTGCGGTCCTTGAATCGGTTCTCGAGGAAGGACGGGATCGTGATCGAGTTCCCGGCCACCTCGGTGTAGGAGCGCAGGCGGGGGGCGACCACGCGCCAGTTCACCCACGCGCCCACGGTCAGGCCGACCGCCATCCAGCCCTCGACCAGGCCCGCGGCGTAGATCGCGCCGGGCAGGCCCATCAGGAGCCAGCCGGACATGTCGGACGCACCCGCGGAGAGCGCCGCGACGGACGGCTTCATGTCGCGTCCTGCGAGCATGTAGTCGTCGAGGTCGGTGTTCTTGCGGGAGGCGTACAGGCCGATCGCGATCATCGCGAGGAAATAGAGGCCGATCGCCGCCAACAGGAAGACGGTGTTCGTGTCCATGGGCTCCAGAGAATCACATCCGGACTCTCAGCCCCAGTCCCAGGTCCGTCCCAGATTCGCCCCGTCCGGGTCGGCCCGGGCCCCCGCGCGCCTAGGATGGAGGCCGTCATGACGCAGACTCCCCCGCCCTCCACGCCCGCCGCGCAGCCGTCGGCGACGCCCCACGACGCCGTCGCGATCACGTTCCCCGAACACCTGCCGGTGGCGGAGCGCCGTGAGGAGATCATGGCCGCGATCCGCGACCACCAGGTGGTGATCGTCGCGGGTGAGACCGGCTCGGGCAAGACCACGCAGCTGCCGAAGATGTGCCTGGCCCTCGGGCTCGGGGAGGCCGGCTCGATCGGCCACACCCAGCCCCGGCGCATCGCCGCCCGCTCCGTGGCCGAACGCATCGCGCAGGAGCTGGGCGAGGAGATCGGGCAGACGGTCGGCTACCAGGTCCGCTTCACGGCGCAGACCTCGAAGGCCACCCGGGTCAAGGTCATGACGGACGGCATCCTGCTGGCCGAGATCCCCCACGACCCGCAGCTGCGCCGCTACTCCGTGATCATCGTGGACGAGGCCCACGAGCGCAGCCTCAACATCGACTTCCTCCTGGGCTACCTGCGCAACCTGCTGCCCCAGCGCCCGGACCTGAAGGTGATCATCACCTCGGCCACCATCGACCCGGAGCGCTTCGCCCGGCACTTCGGCCGGCCGCTGGCCGCGGGCGAGGACCATGCGGACGCGGTGGAGGCCGACGACGGCGGCCGCGTGGTCCCGGCGCCGATCATCGAGGTCTCGGGGCGCACCTACCCCGTCGAGATCCGCTACCGGCCGCTGACCGACGAGCCCTCCCCCGACGACCCCGAGGACGATGCGGACGACGCCGCCGAGACCCGCGACCCCCTCGACGCGATCGGCGACGCCGTCCTCGAGCTGGCCGCCGAGCCGCCGGGTGACATCCTCGTGTTCCTGCCGGGCGAGCGGGAGATCCGCGAGGCCGCGGACCACCTGACCGGCGTCGTCGCCGGCACCACGCGCCTGGCCGGCACGGAGATCCTGCCGCTGTTCGGCCGCCTGTCCATGGCGGAGCAGCACCGCGTGTTCGGCCGCGCCGGGGCCGGGGTGCGCCGGCGGATCGTGCTGGCCACGAACGTCGCCGAGACGTCCCTGACCGTGCCGGGCATCAAGTACGTGATCGACACGGGCACCGCGCGCATCTCGCGCTACTCGAACCGCACCAAGGTGCAGCGCCTGCCGATCGAGCGCGTCTCCCAGGCCAGCGCGAACCAGCGCGCGGGCCGGTCCGGCCGCACCTCGGACGGCATCGCGATCCGCCTGTACTCGGAGGAGGACTACCTCTCCCGCCCCGAGTTCACGGACCCGGAGATCCTGCGCACCTCCCTGGCCTCGGTGATCCTGCAGATGCTCTCCCTCGGCGTGGCCCGCACCCCGGGCGACGTCAAGGAGTTCCCCTTCGTCCAGCCGCCGGACGGCCGTCAGGTCACCGACGGCGCCACCACGCTCACCGAGCTCGGCGCGCTCGAGGCCGGCGGCGCCCGCGCGGGCACCATCACCCGGGTCGGACGCCGCCTGGCCCGCCTGCCCGTGGACCCGCGGCTGGGTCGCATGATCCTCGAGGCCGGTGAGCGCGGCTGCGTCCGGGAGGTCATGGTGATCGCCGCGGCCCTGACCATCCAGGACCCCCGCGAGCGCCCCACGGAGCAGCGTGAGGCCGCGGACGAGCTGCACCGCCGGTTCGCGGACGAGAACTCGGACTTCTCCGCGATCCTGAACCTGTGGGCGTACCTGCGCGAACGGCAGCAGGAGCTCTCCGGCTCCCAGTTCCGGAAGCTGTGCCGCCGTGAGCACATCAACTGGCTGCGCGTGCAGGAGTGGCAGGACCTGGTGCGCCAGCTGCGCCAGCTCGCCAAGGACGTGGGCCTCACCGTCGAGTCCGGACCCGTGGACCCGGTCGGCCGGCACGAGGCCGTGCACAAGTCCCTGCTCACCGGCCTGCTCTCGCAGATCGGCGCCTACGACGAGCGCCGTCGCGAGTACGTGGGCGCCCGCGGCACCCGCTTCGCCGTGTTCCCCGGCTCCGCCCTGTTCAAGAAGCGCCACCCGTTCGTCATGGCCGCCGAGCTCGTGGAGACCTCCCGGCTGTGGGCGCGCACGGTGGCCCGGATCGAGCCGGAGTGGGCCGAGGAGGTCGCCGGCCACCTCGTCAAGCGGACCTACAACGAGCCGCACTGGTCGCGGCGGGCGGGTTCCGTCGTCGCGCGCGAGAAGGTGACGCTGTTCGGCGTCACTCTGATCCCGGACCGCTCGGTCCGGTACGGCCGGATCGACCCGGAGCTCTCCCGCGAGCTGTTCATCCGGCACGCCCTCGTGGAGGGCGACTGGCGCACGCGTCACCGGTTCTTCGCCCGCAACCGGGCTGCGCTCGAGGAGGTCGACGCCCTCGAGACGCGCCTGCGCCGCCGCGACCTGCGGATCGGGGACGAGGACCTGTTCGCCTTCTACGACGCGCGGATCCCGGGAAACGTCGTCTCCGAGCGGCACTTCGACGCGTGGTGGAAGAAGGCGCGCCAGGAGCAGCCGGACCTGCTGGACCTCGACGTCGCCGCCCTGCTCACCGCCGACGCCGAGGACCTGGACACCGACGCGTTCCCCACCACGTTCGCGTATCCGATGCCCGGCGGCGACGTGGAGCTCGACCTCGAGTACACGTTCGACCCGACCGGCGCGGCCGGCACCGACGGCGTGACCGTGGCCGTGCCGATCCTGCTGCTCAACCAGGTCTCCCCCGACCCCTTCGCGTGGCTGGTCCCCGGCCTGCGGGTCGAGCTCGTCACCGCCCTCATCAAGGCGTTGCCCAAGGCGGTGCGCAAGAACCTCGTGCCCGCCCCGGACGTGGCCCAGCAGCTCGTGGCGGACCTCGAGGCCCATGCCGACCCGCTGCGGGACGAGCTGCCGGACGCGCTGTCCGCGGCCGTGCGCCGGGTGCGCGGCGTGGTGGTGGAGCCCGGACTGTGGGCCCCGGACGCGGTGCCCCTGCACCTGCGGATGGACTACCGCGTCGTGGACGCCCGCGGCGCCGTGATGGGCGCCGGCCAGGACCTGCCCGCGCTGCAGGCCCGGCTCGCGCAGGCCAACCGCTCCGCGATCGCCGCCCGGCTCGCCGGCACCGACGACCCCGCCTCGGCCCTGCCGGGGCCGCGCGGCACGGGCCGCGGCGGCCGTGCCCAGGCCGACGCGCGGGCCGGGGCCGAGGGACGCCGTCGCCCGGAGGGCCCCGGGCGGTCCGGCGCGACGCCGGCCTTCGAGGAGCGGCACGGGCTGACCTCGTGGAGCATCGGCACGGTGCCGAAGACCGTCTCCACCGCGGCCGGGGCGCGCGGCCCCGCCATCACGGGCTACCCGAGCCTGGTGCCCGAGACCACGCCCGACGGCGGCCCCGCGGCCGGCCTGACCGTGGCCCGGTCCGCGGAGGACCAGGCGGCCTGGCACCGGGCCGGGGTGATCCGGCTGCTGCTGGCCACCCTGCCCAGCCCACAGCGCTACGTGCTGGACCACCTGGACAACAGGGAGAAGCTCACCTTCACCCAGAACCCGCACGGCTCGGTGGACTCCCTCGTCGCGGACTGCACCCAGGCCGCCGTGGACCGTCTCGTCGGGGACGAGCTGCCGTTCGACGAGGCCGCGTTCCGCGCCCTGTTCGACCGGGTGCGGGCCGACCTGATCGACACGGTCTTCGCCGTCACGTCCCTGGTGGAGCAGGTGCTCTCCCGGGCCGCGCAGGTGCGACGCCGGCTCAAGGACTCGGTCTCGCTCGCCCTCGCACCGGCGCTGTCGGACGTGAAGGCACACCTCGAGCAGCTCGTGTTCCCCGGCTTCGTGGCCGCCACGGGCTGGGAGCGGCTGCAGCACCTGCCGCGCTACCTGCAGGGCATGCTGACGCGCCTGGACCGGCTGGACGCCGGGGGCCACCTGCAGCGCGACGGGCAGCACATGGCGGTGGTGCAGGGGCTCGAGGACGAGTTCGACGCCGCCGTCGCGGCCCATCGCGCCCGGTTCGCGGGCACGCCCGTCCCCGCGGAGCTGGAGCGGGTGCGCTGGCTCATCGAGGAGCTGCGCGTCTCGTTCTTCGCCCAGGAGCTGGGCACGGCGGTCTCGGTCTCCGAGAAGCGGGTGCGTCAGGCGCTCGCCCGTGCCACGCGCGCCTGAGCCGGGTCCGGGCGGCGCGGGCCGTCAGTCCTGCGGGACGACCTCGCCGTGGCCCAGGTCCCGCAGGGCCGCGCGGAGGCGGGCGGCGGCGTCGTCCAGGTCCGCCGGATCGGGGGCGTTGTCCACGCGGGCCAGGTCGAAGTCGGCGAGCGAGGTGGAGGGCCACACGTGCACGTGCAGGTGCGGGATCTCGTAGCCGGCGATCATGAGCCCGGCCCGGCGCGCGGAGAACGCCGCCACCTGCGCCTTGCCGATCTGCTGGGCGACGGTCGTCAGGTGCGTGACCAGCGCCGGGTCGACCTCCACCCATTCGTCCACCTCCTCACGGGGCACCACGAGCGTGTGCCCCGGCTGGAGCGGTGCGGCGGACAGGAACGCGACGCACGTCGGGTCCTGCCACACGAAGCGGGCGGGCAGCTCGCCGGCGACGATCCTGCTGAAGACGGTGGCCATGGGGGGTCCTCCTGAGGGGTCGGCGGGGCGGGGCCCCGGGGCTCGTCACTCCCGGCCGGACGCGCCGTAGGGCTCGGGGCCGACCGCGACGGCGTTGGACGGGTCCTGGACCCATGCTGACCACGAACCCGGGTAGAGCGCCACTCCGGGTCGCCCCGCGACGGCCAGGGTGAGCACGGCGTGCGCCGCGGTGATGCCCGAGCCGCAGTACACGGCCACGGGAGTGGCGTCGTCCACGCCGACGGCGTCGAACCGCTCCGCCAGCTCTGCGGCGGGCCGCAGGCGGCCGTCCTCGGCGATGCTCTCCGCCGTGGGCACGTTCCGCGCCCCGGGGATGTGCCCGGCCACGGGGTCGAAGGGCTCGACCTCCCCGCGGTAGCGTTCGGCCGCCCGCGCGTCGAGGAGCAGACCGCCGGAGGCCATCGCCTCGGCGCCGGCCGTGTCCACGACGGGCATGCGGCCCCACGACGGCCGGGCGGTGCCGGGCACCGGGATGACCTCACCGGGCTGCAGGGGCAGGCCCGCGGCGCGCCACGCCTCGAGGCCGCCGTCCAGGAGCACGGAGTCCCGCAGCCCCGCGTGGCGCAGCAGCCACCAGGCGCGCGCGGCGGACAGGCCGTGGTCGTCGTCGTAGACCACGATGGTGTCGCCCTCGTCGATCCCCCACATCCGCACGGTCTCCGCGAACTGGCGCGCGTCCGGCAGGGGGTGGCGCCCCGCCGCCGGACCGGCGTGGCCGGCGAGCTGGCTGGGCAGGGAGACGTAGACGGCGCCGGGCAGATGGCCCTGGAGATAGGCGGCGTGGTCCGGCCCGCCCCCCGTGGCCCGGAACCGGACGTCGAGCAGGATCACCCGGTTCGGGCGGCATCGGCCCGGCTGGGCGTAGGCCGGGCCCCCGGGCACCGGCGGCAGGTCCTCGACGGGGGCCAGGCCGAGCCAGCCGGCCAGCACGTCCACCGTCACCAGGGTGGGCGGCTCGGCGGCCTCAGGGTCGACGCCGTCGATGTCCGCGTCCGGGTCGCCGCCGGCGTCATGGGACGAGGACGGGGCCGCCGTGGGCGCCGGGACCACGCGGCCCTGCCCCTCGTCGACGACGATCAGCGGGTCGGGTCGATCGGGGGCGGCGCCGTCGCGGTCCGGGACAGGGGATGGGTCCGGGCTCTCGCTGTGCACCCGGACACCCTACTCCACGCCCCATTCGGCGCCGCTGATAACCTGGAGGATGGCCCGCGCGGACCTGTTCCGGACCGCGCGGAGGAGGCGGCAGCCGCCGCAGAAGGAGTCGTGAGCACCGTGAGCGCCCCCCAGCCCAGCCCCCGGGCCGCCCGTCCCCGGGCGACCCGGCAGAAGGCCGCCGTCGACCGAGCCCTGGACCGCATCCCGGACTTCGTGAGCGCGCAGGAGCTCCATGCCCGCCTCCAGGACCAGGGCGAACGCGTCTCGCTGGCCACCGTGTACCGGACCCTGCAGCAGCAGCTCGACGACGGCCTCGTGGACATGCTCCGCCGCGACGACGGCGAGACCGTGTACCGCCGGTGCGAGGACGAGGGCCACCATCACCACCTGGTGTGCCGGATCTGCTGGACCACCGTCGAGGTCACCGCCCCCCACGTCGAGGCGTGGGCCACCGCCGTCGCCGCGGAGCACGGCTTCACGGACGCGGACCACACGGTGGAGATCACCGGCGTCTGTGCCCGCTGCCGGGCCGAGGGGCGCACCCGCGCGGCCTGACCCCGGGGCCGGGCCCCGGTCAGTGGCGGATGCCGCCCGCGGGGTCGTCCAGGAAGTCCGCCGGGTCCTCGACTGCCTTGGAGGGCCCGTGCAGGGCGCCCCGGCCGTAGGCGATGTCCAGGTTCTCGACCGTGAGCACGTTCCGCGGCGGGCCGGAGGCCACGACACGCCCGCCCATCAGGACCACATGGTCCGCCTCCGCAGCCTCGTCGAGATCGTGGGTCGTGTAGACCACGGACACCCCGCGCGTCGGCTCCTCGTGGAGGAGGTCGTCGATCGTGCGGGCGGAGACGATGTCGAGGCCCGTCATCGGCTCGTCGAGCAGCAGCACGTCGTGGTCCTGGGCGAGGCCCTGGGCCACGTAGGCGCGCTGGCGCTGGCCGCCGGAGAGCTGGTCGAGGTGCCGCCGCGCCAGGTCCGCGACCTGCATGCGCTCCATGGCGGCCCGCACGATGTCCCGGTCCTGCTTCCGGAACGGGCGGAACCACCCGAGCGTGGGGTACCGGCCCATCCCGACGACGTCGCGCACCGTCACCGGCACTCCCTGGGGCACGCCGATGGACTGCATCACGAAGGAGGTGCGCTGCGAGCGCCGCCGCGGGTTCTCGCCGAGCACCTCCAGCGCACCGGAGGCCGGGTCGCTCAGGCCCGCCAGGGCGGTCAGCAGCGTGGACTTGCCGGAGCCGTTGGGCCCGATCACCGCGATCAGCCGCCGGGCCGGCAGGGTGAAGTCGGAGGGCCGGACGGCCACGTGCGAGCCGTGGCGCAGTTCGAGCGCCCGGGCGACCGCGAGGGGAGGCGTGGCCGCCGCGGCGCCCGCGGGGAAGGACGCGTTCATCGGGCGACCTCCGCTCCGGGCAGGGCCACGACCGGCGTCTCCTGCTCACGCTGCGCGCGCGAGCGCACGTGCCGGCCCAGGAGCGCCAGCACGGCGGCGCGGACGGCGAGCACGACGAAGAACAGCAGGATCGGCATGAGCGCCATGGTGGCCGAACCCGCCGTGCCCAGCCGGTAGCTGAGGGTGAGCCCGGTGACGACGCACGCCGCGCCGATCACGACGGAGACGAGCATCATCTGGGGGACGCTGCGCGTCAGCAGCGCCGCCGTCGCGGGCGGTCCCACGAGGAGGCCGAACACGAGCACCGTGCCCACCGCCTGGAACGAACCGATCACGGCCGCGCCGATCATCACCAGCAGCAGCGTGTGCGTCAGCCCCGGTCGCATGCCCAGCGAGCGCGCCTTGACCTCGGAGAAGCTCAGTGCCAGCAGGGGCCGGTAGAGCAGCAGGGCCAGGGCGATCACCACGACGGCGATGACCGCCTGGGTCACGATGCCGTCCACGCTGACCCCCAGCACATCGCCGAACAGGATCGACGTGAGCGATCCCGTGTAGGAGTCCGACTTGGAGATGATCACCACGCCCAGGGCCATCATCCCCACGAAGAGCAGGCCGATGGCGGTGTCCTCCTTGAGGGTGGTGGCCCGGTGCACCAGCGAGATGCCCGCCATCATGACGACGGCGGCCACCGCCGCACCGAGGTGGGGGCTGCCACCGGTGACGACCGCCAGGGCGATGCCCGGCAGGACACCGTGCACGAACGCGTCCCCGAAGAAGCTCATCCCGCGCAGCACCAGCCACGTGCCCACGACCGAGCACATCACCACGGCGATGAGTCCGCCGACGAGGGCGCGCTGCTGGAATCCCATCTGGAAGGACTCGAGCAGCCAGTCCATCCTCAGCCCTCCAGCGCGTCGGCGAGGGTGCGGGCGTTGAGGAGCATGGCCTCGGCGTAGTCCGCCTCCGGGGTGTCCTTCGGGCCGACGCCGCCCTCGTAGACCTCGATGACCGGCAGGTCGCCGGCCTCCTCGGCCACGGTGTCCACGAGGCTGTTGCGCGCGCCCACGGACGTGATCACGGCGTCTGCGCCGCCGTCGCGGATGGACCGGGCGAGCTCGGCGATCTCCTGGGAGGAGGGCTCGCCGTCGGTGGAGCCGCCCGGGACGACGACGCCGGACACGGTGAAGTCGTAGGCCTCGCTGAAGTAGCCGTAGGCGTCGTGGTCCGTGACCAGCGTGCGGCGGTCCTCCGGGACCCCGGCGAGGATCTCCCGGACCTGCGTGTCCGTCTGCTCGAGCTCCCCGCGCACGGTCGCGCCGCACTCGGCGAACCTCTCGTCACCCCGCTCCTGGGCGAGCGTGTCGCCCATCAGCTCGGCGGCCCTCGCCATGCGGGCGACGTCCATCCAGACGTGCGGGTCCTCGGACCCGTGGTCATGGCCCTCGTGGCCCGCCCCCTCCTCGGCGTGGTCATGGCCGCCGAAGGGCAGCGGATCCAGCTGGGGCGCCACCTCGACGACGGTCGCGCCGTCCGCCTCGGCGTTGGCGAGGGCGGACTCCATGCCGCCCTCGAGGCCGAGGCCGTTGGAGAACACGAGGCCGGAGGAGACCATGTCCTTCACCTGCGCGGACGAGGCGGAGAAGTCGTGCGGATCATCCCCCGGGCCCATCACCGTGACGCTGCGGGCGTCGGCGCACGCGACCACGCGGTCGAGCACGGAGCCGAGCTGCGTCGTCGTGGCGACGGCCACGGGCGCGCCCGCGGCCGAGCCGGACCCGGCGGCAGCAGAGGCGCCCGCGGCCTGCTCGCCCGCGGAGTCGCCGCTGGTCCCGCCGCACGCGGCGAGGCTCAGGGTGAGCGCGGTGAGGGCCCCGGTCAGGGCGGGCAGACGACGGCGGCGGAGCATGGGGCGACCTCGTTCGTGTCGGGAGGATGTGTGAAATCGGTTCTCAACAGTAGCACCGCGCCGCCCGCGCGACGCTCACGCGGGCCGGAACCGACGTGGCGACTGCGTCACGTCGTTGATCTCCCCGACGAGCTCCTCGAGCACGTCCTCGAGGAAGAGGATGCCCGCGGTCTCGCCCTCGGGCGTGATGACCCGGGCGAGGTGGGAGCCCGTGCGCTGCATGAGCGCGAGTGCGTCCTCGACCTCGTCCTCGAGCCGCACGTTGGCCAGCGAGCGCACGCGCGTGAGCGGGATCGGCTCGTCGTGTCCCGACGGGCCCACGGTGAGGACGTCCTTCAGGTGCAGGTAGCCGGTGTAGCCGCCGTCGGGGTCCTCGACCACGAACCGGGAGAAGCCCACGCGGCCCACGGTCCACTCGAAGTCGTGCGGCGTGATCCCCTCGGGGACGGTGACGACCCGCTCGAGCGGCACCATCACGTCCCCGGCCCGGTGGTCCGAGAACTCGAGGGCCGAGTGCAGCACGCCGGACTCGTCCTCCAGGGTGCCCGAGCGGGTGGACTCGGCCACGATCGACTGCACCTCCTCGAGCGTGTAGGAGGAGGCCACCTCGTCCTTCGGCTCGATGCGCAGGGCGTGCAGCACGAGGTTGGCCGTCCAGTTCAGCGCGGCCACGACGGGATGCAGCAGCTTCGAGAGCCACACGAGCGGCTGGGCCAGCAGCATCACGGCGCGGTCCGCGAACGAGACGGCGGCGTTCTTGGGCACCATCTCGCCCAGGGTCACGTGCAGGAAGGTGACCACCAGCAGCGCGAGCACGAAGGCGGTCACGTCCGCCGCCGCGGACGGGACCCCGAGGGCGGCCATCGGGACGACGAGCAGGTGGTGCAGCGCCGGCTCGGACACGTTGAGGATGAGCAGGGAGCACACCGTGATGCCGAGCTGGCAGACGGCCAGCATCTGGGAGACGTGCTCCATCGCGTAGAGCGCCACCTGGGCCTGGCGGGAGCCGGCCTCGGCCCGCGGCTCGATCTGCGCCCGGCGGGCGCCCATGACGGCGAACTCGCCCGCCACGAAGAAGGCGTTGGCGGCCAACAGGACCACCAGCCACAGCAGTCCGACGACGTCCCCGTTCATGCGCGCGTCTCCTCGTCCTCAGCGGCCGGGTCGAAGCGCACGCGCTCGATGCGGCGGCCGTCCATCCGCTCGACCGTCAGGGTGCCGCCGTCCACGTCCACCACGTCCCCGACCTCCGCCAGGCGCCCCAGTCGGGCCAGGATGTACCCGCCGACGGTCTCGTAGGCCCCGTCCTCCGGCACCACGAGGGCCGGGATCTGGGTCCGCACCTCGTCGGGCCGCAGCTCCGCCGGGAAGTACCAGCGGCCGGAGGCCGTCTGGAGGACCCCCGGGGTGACGCGGTCGTGCTCGTCCGCGACCTCGCCGACGATCTCCTCCACCACGTCCTCGAGCGTGACCACCCCTGCGGTGCCCCCGTACTCGTCCACGACGACGGCCATCTGCAGGTTCGCGTCGCGCAGCTCGGCCAGCAGCTGGTCCAGGTGCACGGTCTCCGGCACGCGGATGACCTCCGTCATCAGCGCACCGGCCTCGAGGTCGGCGCGGCGCTCCCGCGGCACGGCCACGACCTTCTTCACGTGCACCACGCCGCGGATGTCGTCCGAGGAGTCGCCGATCACGGGGAACCGCGAGTAGCCGGTGCTGCGGGCCAGGTCCAGGACCTCGGGCAGAGCCTGGTCCTCCCTCACCGTCTCCACGCGGATGCGCGGGGTCATCACGTCCGCGGCGGTGCGGTCCGCGAAGCGCAGCGTCCGGTCCAGGAACGTGGCGGTCTGCGCGTCGAGCGTGCCCAGCTGGGCCGAGCGGCGGACCAGCGAGGAGAGCTCCTCGGGGCTGCGGGCGCCGGAGATCTCCTCCTTGGCCTCGATGCCCACGCGGGCCAGCACGCCGTTGGAGAACCCGTTCAGGACCAGGATCGCCGGCTTGAACACCGTGCTGAACACGAGCTGGGGCCGGGCGAGTGCGCGGCCGATCGCCATGGGCTCGGCGATGGACAGGTTCTTGGGGATCAGCTCGCCGAGGAGCATCGAGAGCAGGGTCGCCACGACCATCGCGACGACGAGCGAGACGGTGCCCACCACGCCGGCCGGCAGCCCCACCTGGAGCAGCAGCGGGTCGATGAGCCGGCTGATCGCCGGGTCCATCACGTAGCCGGTGAGCAGTGTGGTCAGAGTGATGCCCAGCTGGCACGCGGAGAGCTGGGTCGAGAGTGACTTGAGACAGCGCAGCAGGGGCTCGGCGCCGCGGTCACCCGCGTCCACCATGCGCTGCACGGTGGGCACGTCGATCGCGATCATGGCGAACTCGACGGCCACGAAGAACCCGGTGCCCACGATCAGGGCCAGGCCGAGGATCAGCAGGAGCCACTCCACCCGACCTCACCCCCTCGACGGCGGGCCGGGCGGCGGTGCGGGGCACCGGGACTGGAAGGCTCCGATCCGGCCGCGTCCGCGTGGGCGGACGAGCGGTCTGGCACACAGGTGTCAGGGTGATCCATAGTCCGCCCAGTATAGGGGCGTCAGGCCCCGGCGGAACGAGCAGGGGCATGCGGCCGCCTCACCACGACGAGGCGACCGGCCGGCCCTCCTCGTAGCCCGCCGCGGACTGCAGGCCGACGACGGCGCGCTCACGGAACTCCGCCAGGTCGTGGGCGCCGGCGTAGGTCAGCGACGAGCGCACACCGGACGTGATGGTGTCCAGCAGGTCCTCCACCGAGGGGCGGCGCGGGTCCACGTACATGCGCGAGGAGGAGATGCCCTCCTCGAACATCGCCTTGCGGGCCTTGGTGAAGGCGTCCTCGTGGCGGGTGCGGTGCTGGACCGCGCGGGCCGAGGCCATGCCGAAGCTCTCCTTGTACCGCCGACCGTCCGGACCGTGCACGAGGTCGCCCGGAGACTCGAGCGTCCCCGCGAACCACGAGCCGATCATCACCGAGCTGGCTCCGGCGGCCAGCGCGAGCGCCACGTCCCGCGGGTGCTTCACCCCGCCGTCCGCCCACACGCGTGCCCCGAGCTCGCGGGCCGCGGCGGCGCACTCCAGGACCGCCGAGAACTGGGGCCGGCCCACCGCGGTCTGCATGCGCGTGGTGCACATCGCGCCCGGTCCCACGCCCACCTTGACGATGTCCGCGCCGGCCGCGACCAGGTCCCGGACGCCGTCGCCGGAGACGACGTTGCCGGCCACCACGGGCACGCCGGGGTCGAGGGCCCGCACCGCAGCGAGCGCGTCCAGCATGGTCCGCTGATGACCGTGCGCCGTGTCCACGACGAGCACGTCGACGCCGGCCTCGACCAGGACGGCGGCCTTCTCCCCCACCGCCCCGTTGATGCCGACGGCGGCGCCGACGCGGAGCCGTCCGTCGTCGTCGAGACCGGGCGTGAACAGGGACGAGCGCAGCAGGCCCGCCGCGGTGACGACCCCGCGCAGCACGGGGGCGGCGGTCCCCACCGCCGGGTCCACGACGGGGGCCATCTCCTGGCGCGCGGCGTGGAGGCGCTCGAAGGCCGCCTGCAGCGCCTCCTTGCTCGGGGCCCCGTCCGTGCCGCCGAGCTCGGCGAGCGTGAGGGTCACCGCCGGAGGGTGCATGACGGAGGCGGCCGAGGCGAAGCGGTCCACGCCCTCGCAGTCCTGGGGGCGGACCACGCCGAGCAGCCCGCCGTGGGCGTCCACCACGCAGACGGCCCCGTGGTTGCGGCGGTCCACGAGGTGGAGCAGGTCCAGCACCGTGTCCTGCGGCCCGACGGTCAGGGCGGTGTCCGCCACGGGGTGGGCCACCTTCACCCGACGCACGACGTCCCGGATCACGTCCGCCGGGATGTCCTGCGGCAGGATCCCGAGACCGCCGCGCCGGGCCATGGTCTCGACCATCCGGCGCCCGGTGACGGCGGTCATGTTGGCGGAGACCAGGGGGATGGTGGCGCCCGTGCCGTCATCCGGGGCGATGTCCACGTCCATGCGACTGGCGACGTCCGAGTGCGAGGGCACGAGGAAGACGTCGTTGTACGTCAGGTCGACGGCCGGGTCGGTGAGGAAGCGCATGGCGTCAGTCTCCCAGACGAGGCGGACGCCGAGGGGCCCCGCGCGTCCGCCGGGAGCGGAGTCGAGACGAGGCCGCGGCATTCCGACCGGGGGCGTCGAAGAACTATGATGTCTCGAGGCGTTCCCGGCCCCACGCGCGCCGCGCGGGTGGCCCGGCGCAGCACATCGCATCCCAAGGCTCAGGAAGAGGCGTTACACAGTGCCAGAACTCACGTCGGACCGGCTCGCACAGGAGTTCCCGGGGAACGAACGGCTGGTGGCCGAGATCTACCGGAAGTACCGCGAGGACTCCGGTTCCGTGGACCGGCAGTGGGCACAGATCTTCGCCCGTCTCGAGGCCAGCGCCCCCGCCGCCGAGGCCGAGCCGAAGGCCGCCGCCAAGGCCGAGCCGAAGGCCGCCGCCAAGACCGAGCCGAAGACCGCCGCCCGGGCCGAGCCGAAGGCGGCGACCGCCCCGGCCCGGGGTGCGCAGCCCAAGGAGACCTCGGTCAGCACCGGCCCCAAGCCCAAGAAGACCCCGGCGGCCCAGGCCGTGCCCTCCGAGCCCGCCGACACCGCCACCACCACCGCGGACGAGAAGCAGGAGAAGGCCACCGTCCTCAAGGGCATGGCCAAGGCCGTGGCCACGAACATGGACGCCTCCCTATCCGTGCCCACCGCCACCACCGTGCGCGACCTGCCGGCCAAGGTGCTGATCGACAACCGCGTGGTCATCAACAGCCACCTGGCCCGCACCCGCGGCGGCAAGGTCTCCTTCACCCACCTCATCGGCTACGCCGTGGTCCGCGCGCTCGCGGCCATGCCCTCGATGAACGTGACCTACGAGGAGCGCGACGGCAAGCCCACCATGGTGGAGCCGGCCCACGTGAACTTCGGCCTGGCCATCGACCTGCCCCGCCCGGACGGCACCCGCGCGCTCGTGGTCCCCAACGTCAAGGCCGCCGAGACCCTCGACTTCCGCGGCTTCTGGAAGGCGTACGACGACCTCGTCCAGCGCGCCCGCAAGAACAAGCTGACGATGGACGACTACGCCGGCACCACGGTCTCCCTGACCAACCCGGGCGGTATCGGCACCGTGCACTCGGTGCCCCGCCTGTCCCAGGGCCAGGCCGCCATCATCGGCGTCGGCGCGCTGACCTATCCGGCCGCCTTCCAGGGCGCCGCCGAGTCCACGCTGCACGACCTGGCGATCTCCAAGACGATCACCCTCACCTCCACGTACGACCACCGCGTGATCCAGGGTGCCGGCTCGGGCGAGTTCCTGAAGATCGTGCACGGCCTCCTGCTGGGCGAGGACGGCTTCTACGACGAGGTCTTCCACTCCCTGCGCATCCCCTACGAGCCCGTCCGCTGGGCCCAGGACGTGCAGGTGAACCCGGAGGAGCAGGTCGGCAAGGTCGCCCGCATCCAGCAGCTCATCCACGCCTACCGGGACCGCGGCCACCTGCTGGCCAACGTGGACCCGCTCGAGTACTCGATGGCCTACCACCCGGACCTCGACATCCGCGAGCACGGGCTCACCCTGTGGGACCTGGACCGTCAGTGGCCCACCGGCGGCTTCGGCGGGGCGAGCAGCCTGACCCTGCGCAAGATCCTCGGCGTGCTGCGTGACGCGTACTGCCGCACCATCGGCGTCGAGTACATGCACATCCAGGACCCGGCCGAGCGCGCCTGGTTCCAGGAGAAGCTCGAGCAGCCGTACGCCAAGCCCACCCGCGAGGAGCAGCTGCGCATCCTGGGCCGCCTCAACGCCGCGGAGGCGTTCGAGACGTTCCTGCAGACCAAGTACATCGGCCAGAAGCGCTTCTCCCTGGAGGGCGGCGAGTCCCTCATCCCGCTGCTGGACGGCATCCTCGGCGACGCCGCCGACGCCGGACTGGACGAGGTCGCCATCGGCATGGCGCACCGCGGTCGCCTGAACGTGCTCACCAACATCGCCGGCAAGACCTACAGCCAGGTCTTCCGCGAGTTCGAGGGGGCCACCCCGGGCGGCGCCTCGGGCTCGGGCGACGTGAAGTACCACATGGGCACCGAGGGCACCTTCGTGTCCGACGCCGGCAACAGCACCCGCGTGTACCTCGCCGCCAACCCCTCGCACCTGGAGGCCGTGAACCCGGTCCTCGAGGGCGTCGTGCGTGCCAAGCAGGACCGCCTCGATCTGGGCGGCCAGCGCCCGGACTCCTTCTCCGTTCTGCCGATCCTGGTGCACGGCGACGCGGCCTTCGCCGGCCAGGGCGTCGTGACCGAGGTCCTGCAGCTCTCGCAGCTGCCCGGCTACCGCACCGGCGGCACGATCCACGTGATCGTGAACAACCAGGTGGGCTTCACCACGCCGCCGACCCAGGCGCGCTCCGCGGTGTACTCCACCGACGTGGCCAAGACCATCCAGGCCCCGATCTTCCACGTCAACGGCGACGAGCCGGAGTCCGTGGTGCACGTGGCCCAGCTCGCCTTCGAGTACCGCCAGCGGTTCAACAAGGACGTCGTCATCGACCTCGTCTGCTACCGCCGCCGCGGCCACAACGAGGGCGACGACCCGTCGATGACGCAGCCGCGCATGTACAACCTCATCGAGCAGAAGCGCTCCACCCGCAAGCTGTACGTCGAGTCCCTCGTGGGCCGCGGCGACATCACGCAGGAGGAGGCGGACAGCGCCCTGAAGGACTACCAGCAGCAGCTGGAGCGGGTCTTCGCGGAGACCCACGAGGACGCGCCCGCCTCCGGCGGGGAGGGCCTCCGCCCGGCCGAGGACCGGGACGCGGCCCCGGAGGCGCCGGCGTCCACGGCCATCTCGGCCGAGACGCTGCGGGCCATCGGGCAGGCGCACATCGACGTGCCCGAGGGCTTTACGGTCCACCCCAAGCTCGCGGCCCTGCTCGAGCGCCGCGCCAAGATGGCCGTCGACGGCGGCATCGACTGGGGCTTCGCCGAGCTGGCGGCCTTCGGCTCGCTGCTCATGGAGGGCGTGCCGGTCCGCCTGGCGGGCCAGGACTCCCAGCGCGGCACCTTCACGCAGCGCCACTCGGTGTTCCACGACCGGATCACCGGCGACACGTGGGCGCCGCTGAGGCACCTCTCCGAGGACCAGGCGAAGTTCTGGGTCTACAACTCGCTGCTGTCCGAGTACGCCGCCCTCGGCTTCGAGTACGGCTACTCCGTGGAGCGCTCCGACGCCCTCGTGCTGTGGGAGGCCCAGTTCGGCGACTTCGTGAACGGCGCGCAGACGATCATCGACGAGTTCATCTCCTCGGCCGATCAGAAGTGGTCGCAGACCTCGTCCGTGGTCCTGCTCCTCCCCCACGGCTACGAGGGACAGGGGCCGGACCACTCCTCCGCCCGCATCGAGCGCTTCCTGCAGATGTGCGCCGAGGACAACATGCGCGTGGTCAACCCCTCCACGGGCGCGAACCACTTCCACCTGCTGCGCGAGCACGCCTACGCCCGCCCGCGTCGGCCCCTCATCGTGTTCACCCCGAAGCAGCTGCTGCGCCTCAAGGCCGCCGCGAACTCGGTGGAGGACTTCACCGAGGGCGGCTTCCAGCCGGTCATCCCGGACGCCGGGGTGGACGCCAAGGACGTCACGCGCGTGGTGCTGGTCTCCGGCCGGCTGTACTACGACCTGCTCGCCCGCCGCGAGAAGTCCGGTGACACGTCCACCGCGATCGTGCGGGTGGAGCAGCTCTACCCGCTGCCGCTCGACGAGATCCGCAAGGCGCTCCGCGCCTACCCGGTCGCCGACGTCACCTGGGTGCAGGACGAGCCCGCGAACCAGGGCCCGTGGCCGTTCATGGCACTGAACCTCGTGCCGCAGCTCGACGGCCCCGTGACCCTCGTGTCCCGCCCGGCCTCGGCCGCGACCTCCGCGGGCACCAAGGGCCGCCACGACCAGGAGCTCAGCACGCTGCTGGACGCCGCCTTCGGCCGCTGACCCGGACCGACCCTGCGCCGCCGCCGCACCCTCCGGTGCGGCGGCGGCGCCGGATCGGCCGACGAAAGGACACACTGTGCACAACCGCCGGATCCGGATCGCCGCCGTCGGCGACCAGCTGCTGGCCGGTGCGGGCGACGCCCGCGCCATCGGCTGGTGGGGCCGCGTGCTCGCCCGCACCCAGGCCCCCGACGTGGAGCTGGAGAACTACGTGCTGGCCGTGCCGCACGAGACCACCGAGGACCTCAACGAGCGCTGGTGGGGCGAGGCCTCGCGGCGCTTCTCCGAGGAGACGGAGAACCGCCTCGTCGTGGCCCTGTCCGACGCGGACCTGGACCTGGAGGCCACCTCGACCGCCCGTTCGCGGCTGAACCTGGCCAACGTCCTGGACACCGCCTCGCAGCGGAACATCCCGGTGCTCGTGGTGGGCCCCACGCCCACCCTGGACGAGCAGCGCAATGCCCGGCTCGCCGAGCTCAACGCCGCCTACCTGGATGTGGCCGACCGGCGCAACCACGTGTACGTGGACACGTTCACCCCGCTGGTGGGCCACGAGCAGTGGCGCTCGGACCTCGCCTCCGGCCAGGGCCGGCCGGGCCAGGCGGGCCACGGGCTCATCGCGTGGCTCGTGCTGCACCGGGGCTGGTACCAGTGGCTCGGTCTGCCCGAGCCCACGGCCTGATGTGACAGAATGGACCACCGACCGACTCGTTGAAGGGAGACGTCATGAGCAAGCGTGCACGCAAGCGTCGCGACCGCCGCAGGAACGGCGCCAACCACGGCAAGCGTCCCAACGCCTGATCCGCTGATCGGCGTCGCGGACCGGCCGGGTGCCACCCGGCGACCGCAGACCACGAAGGGCCGTCCCCTCAGGGGACGGCCCTTCGTCATCGTCGGGGCGCCCGATCGGGTGCCCACGGGTCCGCATGTCGCGGTGTCAGCCCCAGGTGACGGTCGTCATCGGGGTCTGGGTGATGCGGGTCATGATGGTGGCCCGCAGCTGCGCGGGCGCCTTCTCCTGGCAGCACCGACGCACCGCCGAGCGGATGAGCTCCTCGAGCTCCTTCTGGTGTCGGCAGTCCGGACAGTCCGCCACGTGGGCGCGCACCTGCTCGATGTCCTCGGGCGTCAGGGCGCCGTCCAGGTACTGGTACAGCCGCTCCAGGGAGGCGTCCTGGGCGTCGCGGCACTCATGGCCGTGCTGGTCCGCGGTCATCGCGTGGCCTCCTTCGTGCTCGTCTCGGTCTGCTTCGTGCCGCCGCGCCCGGTCTTCTTCTTCGGCTGGGCCTTGATGCCGCGCGCGGCCGCGTAGTCCGCGAGGCGCTCGCGCAGCTGCTTGCGGCCGCGGTGCAGCCGCGACATGACGGTGCCGATCGGCACGTCGAGGATCTCGGCGATCTCCTTGTAGGCGAAGCCCTCCACGTCCGCGAAGTAGACGGCGAGCCGGAACTCCTCCGGGATCGCCTGCAGGGCGTCCTTCACCTGGGAGTCGGGCAGCCGGTCGAGGGCCTCCGTCTCGGCCGAGCGCAGGCCACCGGAGGTGTGCTCGGCGGCCCGGGCCATCTGCCAGTCCTCCACCTCAGGGTTGTCCGCCTCGAGGGGCTGGCGCTGCCGCTTGCGGTAGAGGTTGATGTACGTGTTCGTGAGGATCCGGTAGAGCCAGGCCTTGAGGTTGGTGCCGGGCCGGTACTGGTGGAACGAGGAGTAGGCCTTCGTGTACGCCTCCTGGACCAGGTCCTCGGCGTCCTGCGGGTTGCGCGTCATGCGCAGCGCAGCGGAGTACAACTGGTCCACGAACTCGAGGGCGTCACGCTCGAACCGGGCACGGCGCTGCTGTTCGGACTCGGCGGCGACGTCGATGTCGGCGCGGTCGTGCTCGGGGGCGTCCTCGGGCCGGGCGAATTCCGGCCGGCTGTTGTCAGTGCTCATCGCGGGCCAGTCTACGGTCCGGGAGGGATGCGTCAGCAGGGCGGCGCTCATGCGGGGCTCCTCTCCGGCTGCGGTCCGCGGCGAGCGGGACCGGTGCGCCGACACGGGTACGGGGTCGTCCAGTGGAGCGCCAGGAGCGTTCCAGGTATTCCCCCGCGACAGGCCGACCCCGGCCGACAGCCGCCGGATAGGCTGGTCCGGTGACCCGCCCCACGCGTGCCGCCGCGCACTCCCCCGCCCCCCGTCCCGACGCCGCCGAGACCTGGCCCGCGCCCGTGGCGCGCGGCCCGGTGCGCGGAGAGGTGCGGCTGCCGGGATCGAAGTCGCTGACGAACCGGCATCTCGTGCTCGCCGCGCTCGCCGACGGTCCGTGCGTCCTGCACGGCGTCCTCGAGTCGCGGGACACGGCATTGATGCGCACGGCGCTCACAGCGCTCGGGGCCCGGTTCGAGCCCCTGTCCGACGGCGGACTGCGGGTGCATCCGATGCCGGTCGGCGAGCCGCTGGCCGGGGATGTCGCCGTGGACTGCGGACTGGCGGGGACGGTCATGCGCTTCGTCCCGTTCGTCGCCGCGCTGCGGCCCGGCCGGGTCCGCTTCGACGGCGACGCCGGCGCGCGCCTGCGCCCGATGGCCCCGGTCCTGGACGCGCTGCGCCAGCTCGGGGTGGCCGTCAACGAGGAGGGCGAGCCCGGTCGCCTGCCCTTCACGATGACGACCCGCGCGGACGCGGCCACGGTGGCCCCCGACGGCGACGTGCCGGAGGTCGCGGTCGACGCCTCCGGCTCCTCCCAGTTCCTGTCCGCCGCGCTGCTGGCGGCCGCGGGGATGCCGCGCGGCCTCCGGCTGCGGCACACCGGGCAGACCGTGCCGAGTCCGGAGCACGTCGCGATGACCGTCGGGGTGCTGCGCGCGCTCGAGGTGGACGTCGCCGAGACGGGTCCCGGGGCGTGGACCGTGGCCCCGGGGCGCATCCCGGCACACGAGGCGACCGTCGAGCCGGACCTGTCCAACGCAGGCCCCTTCCTGGCCGCCGCCGTGGCCACGGGCGGCTCCGTGACGGTGCCGGACTGGCCCACCCGCACGACGCAGATCGGCGACCGCTGGCGGCGGATCCTGCCGCAGTTCGGGGCGAGCGTGGCCCTCACGGTCGACCGCACGGACCGCTCCCGCGGCCGGCTCACGGTGACGGGGGCGGTCCACGACGACGGCGCGCCCCGCATCACCGGCGCCGGTGAGATCGCGGACACGGCCGAGCTCGCCCCCACCGCGGCCGCGCTCGCCCTGCTGGCCTCCGGGCCCACCCGCCTGACGGGGATCGGCCATCTGCGGGGCCATGAGACGGACCGGCTCGCCGCGCTCACCGCCGAGGCCGCCCACCTGGGGATCACCGTGGACGAGGACGAGACGTCGCTCGGCTTCCCGGGGACGGACGCGTCGGGGCCGCTGTCGCCCGCCGCCCTCGAGACCTACCACGACCACCGGATGGCGACCTTCGCCGCCGTCGTCGGCCTGCGCGTCCCGGGGACCGGCATCGTGGACGTGGCGACCACCGCGAAGACGATGCCGGACTTCCCCGCACTGTGGACCGCGCTCGTGGCACCCGGCGATGCGGCCGAGGAGGCCCGCTGATGGCCCGGCGCCTCGATCCCTCCGCGTGGGACGAGTCCGATGTCCGGGTGCGCCCGTCCAAACGCGGCACCCGCCCGCGCACCAAGGAGCGGCCCAAGCACGAGGATGCGCAGGTCGGCATGGTCACCACGGTGGACCGCGGCCGGTACGCCGTGGTGCTGCCGGATCGCCTGGACGAGCGGATCACGGCGATGCGCGCCCGCGAGCTGCGCCGCACGCCGATCGCCACGGGCGACCGGGTGGCCGTCGTCGGGGACCTCTCCGGGGACGAGGGCACGCTCGCACGCATCGTCCGTGTCGAGGAGCGCAGCACGGTCCTGCGCCGGTCGGCGGACGACTCGGACGAGGTCGAGCGGGTGGTGGTGGCCAACGCCGACCTGCTGGTGATCATGGTGGCCGCGGCCAATCCGGAGCCCCGGACCGGCTTCATCGACCGCGCCCTGGTCGCCTGCTACGACGCCGGCATCCACCCGGTGCTGCTCATCACGAAGACCGACCTGCGTGATCCGGCCGCGCTGGTGGCGCACTACGAGGCCCTGGACCTGGAGGTGATGACCTCCGGTGCGGCGACCTTCGAGGCCGAGACCGGGGACACCGCCCTGGACGCCTCGCTCGTGGCCCGGGTGGCCGAGCGGCTGATCGGGCACACGAGCGCGTTCGTGGGGCCCTCCGGCGTCGGCAAGTCCACGCTGCTGAACGCGCTCACCGGCGCGGAACGGGCCACCGGCCACGTCAACGCCGTCACCGGCCGGGGCCGGCACACCTCCTCGTCCGCGCTCGCACTGCCGCTGACGGGCGACGACGGCGCCCCCCTGCCGGACACCTGGGTGGTGGACACCCCCGGCATCCGGTCCTTCGGGCTGGGCTGGGTCGAGCCGGACCGCGTGGTGGAGGCGTTCGACGACCTCGCCGGCGGGCTGGCGGACTGCCCGCGCGGCTGCACCCACACCGCCGACTCCCCCGGCTGCGGCCTGGACGCATGGGTGGCCGCGGGCCACGCCGGCCCCTCGGGAGCGGCACGCCTGGCCTCGCTGCGGCGTCTGCTCGGCAACCGGCTGGCCCCCTCGGGGGCGGAGGACGCGGCGTCGTCCGAGGACTGAGGCGGCCCGCGCGGTATAGCGTGGGCGGCATGGAGCGACCTGAGAACCCTGCGACCCGCGGCCGCGACCTCACGGAGGACCTGCGGCTGGCCCACATGCTGGCGGACAACGTGGACTCGATCACGATGTCCCGGTTCAAGGCCCAGGACCTCGAGGTCAGCACCAAGCCGGATCTCACCCCTGTCACGGATGCGGACCGCGCCGCCGAGGAGTCCATCCGCTCGACCCTGTCCCGTGCCCGGGCGCGCGACGGCATCGTGGGTGAGGAGTTCGGCGGATCTCTGAGCCGCTCCGGCCGGCAGTGGGTGGTCGACCCCATCGACGGCACCAAGAACTTCGTGCGCGGCGTGCCCGTGTGGGCCACCCTCATCGCGCTGCTGATCGACGGCGAGCCCGTCGTCGGCGTCGTCTCCGCCCCCGCCCTGCACCGTCGCTGGTGGGCCGCGGCCGGCCAGGGCGCCTTCGCGGGCACCTCGCTCACGCGTGCTCAGCGGATCACCGTGTCCGGCGTGGACCGGGTCGAGGACGCGTCGCTGTCCTTCTCCTCGATCGAGGGCTGGCGCGAACGCGGCTCGATCCGCGCGTTCCTGCAGCTCACCTCGGACGTGTGGCGCGTGCGCGGCTTCGGCGACTTCTGGTCCTACATGCTCGTCGCCGAGGGCGCCGTGGACATCGCGGCCGAGCCCGAGCTCGAGCTGCATGACATGGCCGCTCTGGTGCCGATCGTGCGCGAGGCCGGCGGCCGCTTCACCTCGCTGGACGGCGAGGACGGCCCGTTCGGCGGGCACGCGCTGGCCACGAACGGCCTGCTCCACGACGACGTCCTCGCCCGCCTCCGCGCGGGTGACGAGACCGAGGGCGGCGCCTGATAGCAGTGCGGGGGGAGACGACGGCCGACCGGAGGGGCGGGCGCGGGACAGATCGCCGGCCCGGCACTGCGGGTGCGGTGGCCCTCGGCGGTGCCGCGGGCGTGCTGTGCGGTGCGGGGGTGATGAACGCGGTGACCGCGCTGGCCGGGGCGCCCAACTTCCGCGGCACGTTCGGCGCCGCGTTCGGGGCGGTCGACGTGCTGGTCCAGGCCCTGCCGCTGTTCGTGGTGAACGTGCTCGGCTCGTTCCTGCTCGGCCTGCTGTGGGCGGCCTCGCGACGCCGCGGGCCGGACTGGCGTCCACGCCTGGTGGCGGGGCTGGGAACCGGCTTCCTCGGTGCGTTCACCACCATCTCCAGCGCCGTCGCCCTGGTGCTGTGGCCGGTGCGGCTGGGCGCCGCGGCGTCCGGGGCGGGTGGCGTCCTCGCCGCGGCGGTAGCGGTGCTGCTGGTGCTCGCGCTGATGGCTGCACTCTCGACGGCGGCGGCCGTGCTCGGCCTGCGCGCCGGTGGCGCCCCGGGGTCGCGCGCGGTCGGGACGGATCGTTCGGCGGAGGACGCATGAGCGGCGCGGGATACGAGGTCTTCGCTCTCCTCCAGGTGGCCCTCCTGGCCTGCCTCGCGGCGGGCGGGGCGCTCGGCGCCCTGGTGCGCCGGCGCCTGACCGACCGGATCGGGCCCCGGGGTCTGCTCACCGCCAACACGACGGCGGCCCTGGTCCTCGGCGCCACCGTCGGCCTGGCCGTGCCGGAGCTGGTGTACGCGTCCGAGAGCTGGAGAGACGGGCAGGGGCTCATGCTCGTCGCGGCGGTGTCCGCCGTGGTGTCCGGGTTCTGCCTCGCCCTGGGGACGTGGTCCACCGTGGCCGCGGAGGCCGCCGACGCCGTGCTCGCCCGTCGATGGGGCGCGGCCGCCCGCCTGTGGGCCGCGCATCTGGGTCTGGGGCTGGTGGCCGTCGTCGTCGGCTGGGGCGCCGGCCTGGGCCTGCACGCGGTCCTGGCCGGCTGAGGGGCGGGCCGCCGCACACCGGGCGCAGACACGACGAAGGCCCCGGAATCGTGACGATTCCGGGGCCTTCCCGTGGTGGTGAGTGGAGCCGGCGGGACTATCCCCCAATCCGGCTCTGACTAGGCATTATGCGCGGCGCGGCCCGTTCCGGTCAGGTGGTGGTCAGAAGAAGACCCCCGCGACGGCGGCAACCGTCCGGGGGTATGGACCCCACGAAAGCGCGTGAAGCCATGTCCCAGCCTACCCGCACCCTCCCCCAGCTTCTCCAGCCCGTCGCCCGCGCCGTCACCTACACGGCGGTCACGGTGGCGGGCTTTGTCGTGCTGTCTCTGCCGTCCCTCTGGACCGGCCCCATGTGATCTACCGGCCCCCGCACGCGGGGCCGCGTCCTGCCCACCGTCCTAGCGCCGGTGGACGGCACGAGGTCACAGCGTGAGCCTCCAGCGTCTACAGCCCTCTGTGCTGCCAATCATGAGGGCGCGGTGACACCCCTCCCGAACGCTCCCGAACCGCCGGGGCGAGGACGGCCAGAGCTCGGCCAGTCCCAGGGCCATAGCAACAGACGCCCCGAAACACGGGGGGTCTAGTTGGCGTGGGCAAATGTCGCAGAGCTGGGGCGGAGGGCGGCGGGTCGACTGGAGTGAGGGACCGGGATACCTGGGCCCGCAGGGCTCCGCTTCTGCCTTGAAGGTGAGTGCGTACCCCGTCCAGCCCTGGAAGTAGACCACCACCCCCGGAAACACGAAAAGGCTCCGACCATCCCGCACGGGACGGCCGGAGCCATTGTTTCTGTTCACGCTGTGGACAACTCACGCCCACGTCGCCAGGCTGCGCTAGGTTGTCCTCAGCGCCGCCCGACACCCCCCCTCCGCTGGCCCGGCGGCGCTAGGTGTTGTGGGTCATGAGGTTCTTGCCACGAGGCGCCGGCTGAGATGAGACGAGTGGGCTTCTCCCGCAGGATGGAAGTTCCTACACCACCGACCTGCCCGAGAAGACCCACTCATGACTCACGCTAACGCACCCCTGACCCCCACCGGCCGACTCAGGATGGTCCACCGCCACCTGCACGACGGGATCCCGCAGGCACACGTGGCCGCCGAGTTCCGGGTGAGCCGGCCCACGGTGGCCACCTGGGTCGCCCGCTACCGCGCCCAGGGAGAAGCCGGCCTTCAGGACCTGCCCAGCCGGCCGCACCGTTCACCTGCCCAGCTCGATCCGGTCCTGGTCGCCCAGATCCACGCCCTGCGGCGGGAGCGCAAGTGGTCCGCACGGCGCATCCATCACCACCTCGTCTCTGAAGGCCACCGGGTGTGTCTTCGTACCGTGGGACGGTGGCTGCACCGACTCGGGATCTCCCGCCTACGGGACCTGACCCCGGCCGGAGAAGACCTGCGCCAACGACCCCAGAAGATCACCGCGAGAGGGCCGGGGCACATGGTGCACCTGGATGTGAAGAAGATCGGACGCATCCCCGAGGGGGGCGGCTGGCGTGCTCACGGACGTGACAGTGAAGCAGGCCGTGCTTCCAAGCGCGGGCCTGGCCGGCGGGTCGGGTACACCTATCTGCACTCGGCGATCGACGGGTTCACCCGGCTGGCCTACACCGAGGCGTTGGAGGACGAGCGGGCGGCCACGACCGTGAGCTTCTACTGCCGGGCGAGGGCGTTCTTCGCCGCGCACGGCATCACCGTGGACCGGGTGATCACGGACAACGGAAACAACTACCGGGCCGTGGACTTCACCGCGAAGGTGGTCTCGCTCGGGGGCCGGCATCACCGGATCCGCCCCTACACCCCGCGCCATAACGGGAAGGTGGAGAGGTACAACCGGCTGATGGTCGATGAGGTCCTCTACGCCCGCCCGTACTCCTCAGAGCAAGCTCGGCGTGAGGCCCTGCAGGTGTGGGTGAACCACTACAACTACCATCGGCCTCATACCTCCTGCGGAGACGCTCCTCCGGCCTCACTGGCACCGACCCGAGTCAACAACGTCATGCCCTCCTACAGCTAGGGTGCCCCCGGCCAATCCCGTTTCAACGCCGGGGGCACCGTCACGCCCGGGCGGCGGCGCGGACGATCCGCTCCACGTTCCCCGCCTCGGACAGCGGGAACGTCACCTGATTGACGATGCCCCCCGAGTCCAGGCTGTATCGCTCGCGCAGCCGGGCCGCGATCCGTTCACCCGCCGGGGTCGCACTGGAGAATCGGACGAACGCACCACCCTCACGAATGGTCCGTGAATGATTCACATCGCCCGCCGGATTGTCCCGCAGCAACAAGTATGCATTCAGGTCCAGCTCCCGCAGGGCGGGGCCGAAATCCTCGCACGACTCCGACGTATTCACATCTGCCGCCGCGAACGCGGCCACCACCGGGGCTACACCGGCGTCAATGTCCACCGTGGTCCCGTCCTTCAACGTGACAGGTTTCGTCGCGTGGATCGTGTGATGGCGGGCGCAGAACTTGCAATCACACGCGGCCAGCTGAGGATTCATGATCTCAATCAGGTTGCGCATATTTACACTCAGATCACGGCTGACGCTCCATTCCCAGCCGTTCAGATCCACGAGGTCAGCAGGGTCGAGCACGTCGTCCACGTCCTCAGCAGGCCACCTGAACGGGACAGGGGCGCTCTCCGGGTCCAGCAGCAGGCGCAGGAACCGCCCCGCCTGGCGCTTCTGCAAGCCGGTCGGATTCTCGCGGATGTAGGCCGCGTGGTCCGGGTAGGTGAGCATCTTCTCCACCTCCCGCCGGACCATCGCCAGCTGCCCGGCACACTGGCGATGCCCGTCGCCCTTGAACATGCGCGGCTCCTTCCAACCGCGCTCATTCAAGGACTCGTCATGGTGGTAATAGCCCGGCGTGGTGATATGACAACGGCAGGTCGCGCCCTCAGTCGTCAGACGCTTCCAATGCTCTGTCAGGCTCTCGCGGCTGAACGTCGCATCGTCCCGGTTCGCGTCCAGCTTGTCCAGATTGGACGCCCGCCACGGGCATTCAGCGCACGCTTTCAAGGCTCCAGCGGCCAACGGGATGGACTGGAGCGGGCGGGAGTAGTCGGGAGAATCGTAGGTCATCGTGTCTCATTTCGTGAATCAGTGGGAGTGATCTCTCAGGCGGAGTAGCTGAACGTGCTTCGAGTGGCGACCACATGCCCGCCCTGGGGGTATACATGCCACGTCGCCCACGCGCACCGGCCACCGTGGGCAGTCGCACTCAAAGCCGTGAGCGCATGGGGATCACCCGGGAACGTGACGGATAGCCCGTCATGTGCGGCGACGTGCCGGGCTATCGCGGCCACAGCAGCAGGCAAATCATCCGGTCGATAGACCGAAGACGTAAACGCATATCCGGGGCGCGCGGCATGTCGCGGTAGGTGCGGACTCAGCCCCGGCAGACATGCCAGCGTCTCAATGAGGCCCCCCACCTTCACCTGATGGGAGGCCCCCAGCACGCGCAACTCCAGGGGGCCACACTGTTTGACCGCTAACGCCTCTTGAATCGGCGTGGCAGTGCTGAACGTCAGATCGGATGGGGACGTGTCCACGAATGGCACGTCAGCCTGTGAGTGCGTCATAGCCGTTCCGTTCGGTAGGGGGAAACAATCGCCCCCGCCCGGCGTCATGCCAGGCGGGGGCGGGATGGGGGTCTCATTTGGGGGCAGATGATGCCCGGAGGCCGGCCAGCACCTCGGGGTCACGCATCCAAGCCGTGAACGCGGCACGGTCCCATTCCCGCCGGAGCGTCACCCCGGCCACGCGCAGCCGGTACGGGACACCGCCCGCGCTCCAGACGCGCACCGGCCCGTGGGAGGTAGTGAATGAGCATTGCGTGAGCCGGTTCGGATCGGTCGCAGCGGGTATCACCGGGGCCACGAGGTCACGCCGGGCAAGCCTGCGTTTACTCACCGCGGACCACCCAACCCAACGCGAGCATCCCCGCCGGCGTGAGCCCCAGCTGTGCCCCCAGGTGGCGCATCTCCTGCGCCTGCCAGGCGGACGCGGTACCCCCATAGACCGCCGTCGCATGGACGATGTACGCGGCCACAGCGGCGATAAACGAGTCATCCCACTGCGTAGCCTGCGGCGACTGCCACAGGTTCTTCCACAGGGCGCGCTCTTCACGGGACCAGTCGCGCA
The DNA here is from genome assembly GCF_054960655.1 of Micrococcus sp. PSi08. NCBI lineage: Bacteria > Bacillati > Actinomycetota > Actinomycetes > Micrococcales > Micrococcaceae > Micrococcus > Micrococcus sp. PSi08. The sequence continues at coordinate 29,620 of NZ_JBHNYP010000029.1, forward strand.
TTTTCGGCAGGGTCGGGACGGGCAGAGTGCAGCCCTCAGCGGGTAGCTCCGTCACGTTTGAGCGCGTCCCAGCAGAGCGCCGGCGGGAGTTCGGTTTGGTCGGATTTGGCATCGGGCCGGGCATTCCGGCACCTCCTAATGTGATTTCGGTTGAGTCCATCTGCTTTGTAAAGCTGGGGGACAGCTCACCTGCGGCCATGTGCGTAGGTGTCTAGCCCCCCTGGGGAGGGGGTCATTCGTAGAGGTGTGCGCGTCGTCCGCCGGCCGCGTTGTTGCATCGTGCGTGTGATGGTCCGAGGTACTGCGTGCGGTCGTGGTCGTCGTGGTCGAGGTGCCAGGGTTCGCCGGGTGTGATGGGTCCGCCGCATCTCTGGCAGCAGATGCCGCCGCGGTTGACGCGCTCGGCCCATTCGGCGCGTGCCTTCTGGTGGTCGTGTCCGTAGCCTCGCGCCGTGGTTGTGCCCCGGCTCCGGTCGTATTCCTTGTTGTGCTCCGGGCAGTAGCGGCCCACGGCGGGACGTGGGCAGCCTGGCTTCGGGCAGATGCGTTTAGCGCGTGCCATGTCTGTTGCTCCTTGCAGTAGCGGCGACGGCCCACGCTGGTGTGCGTGAGCCGTCGCCGTGTGCGTGGTGTGCGTGGTCAGCCCTGGTGAGTCGAGGGCAGCGGGAGGCCGTAGAACTCGGCGGATCGAATGCTGATGGTCTCGGCCTCTACGGCTGCGGCCACGTCCTCGGCGGTTGCCTCGTGGACGGGCACCCAGTGGTGGAGTCCGGCGAGGATGCCCTCCGGTCCGGGGCCAGCGTCGGGCGCGGCGTCGGGGACGGTCTGCCCGGTGTAGCTGTCCCGCCACTGGATGACCCTGTAATGCAGGAACGGGGAGCCGGGCACGTCGGGGTAGGTGACGACGCGCTCCACGTTCTCGCCCGCCTTGAACTCGGCCAGCGCGGCCAGGCGTGCGGCCTCGTTCTCGGCGTGCCGTTCAGCGGCGGTGGGCACGTACTTGTCCAGGGCGGCGTCGTCTCCGCTGATGCTGGCCTGGGCCGTGTCCTGCATGTTCTCGGCCCATTCATCGGCGTAGGTGAACGTCAGCCGGTCCAGGACGCGGCGGTGGTGTGTGTCGAAGTCGGCCCCGCTGGGGGCGCGGTAGTTCGCCAGGCCGGCGGGCAGTTCCTGCCCCAGTGCCACGGCAGCCTCGTGCAGCAGGGACCGGATGGACTCAGACCGGCGCGCGATGGACATGTAGCGGGCAGCGGCGCGCATGACCGGGTCGGCCTCCAGAGCGGCGATGAGGGCTTCCTGTGCCGTCTTCAGGTCGGCCCTGTTCTCCTCGGCCAGTCGTTCGATCCCGCCCGCGTTGAGCAGGTGGTGCGCGAATGCCCGGCGGCGGTCCTGGACGCGCTGGGCCTCGGCATCGCTCCGTCGCTGGAGTTCATCGCGTGCGGCTTCGGCCTGGGACAGTGCGGCTTCCACCTTCTTCTGTGCTGCGGTGCGCGCCTTCTGGGCTGCATCGTTCACGGATGCGTGGGCCTGGTCGGCGGTCTGGGCGAGCTTGGTCAGCTGCTCAGTGGTCATCTCAGAGATGGGGTTGGTGGTCATGGTGCGTGTCCTCCTTGGACGGTCAGTTGTGGTGCTCGGGGCGGGGGTTGATGGTGATTGAGTCGAGGGCGTCGGCGAGGTCGTGCGCCAGGCGGTACGCGGCCTCGGGGGTGAGCATCTGGCGGGGTTTGCCCATGCTGAAGATGCCTACGCCGTCATGCGGTACGCCGTGTTCGTCGGTGAGTTCGACGCGCTCGGCGCGGATGGTCTGACTGATCTGGTTGTTGTGCGCCCACATGTGGGGGCGGGTGACGAATCGGGCGGTCATCGGTGGTCCTCGGGTGTGGTGGTGGGCAGCGGGGCGGCGGGTGTGCCGTCCGCGTTGGTCATGGGGGGATGGTCTGGGCGGGGCGCGCGTGGCCCCTTCCCGGCGGGGTGTCGCCTCATGGCGTCCAGCACGTCGGCGCGTCTGTCGCGTCCGCCTCGTGCGAGGGCTACGAACCGGCGCACGTCGGCATCGGTGTACGTGGGGCGGGCTCTCATGGGCGCTCCTGGGATCGGTTGAGGGCGTGGCGGATGCTTTGGCACTCGTTCCGCAGGTACGCGATTTCAGCGGCTGCACGTTCGAGTGCGGTGGTGGCGGCGTGTTTCGGTGTGGGCCGGGAGAGAGTGCTCACGGGTGGGCCTCCTTCTTCAGCTCGGCTAGTTCGGCTTCGGCCTTCTCGGCGCGGAGTCGATGGCGTTCGGCGCGGTCCATGTGAAAGCGCAGCATTTGACGCAGCTGGTCGGCCTCGGTGGGGCGTTCGGTGTCGGTCATCGGTGGTCCTCGGGGTCGGTGGCGTCCAGCAGCTCGGCGCGTCGGTCGCGTCCGCCTCGTGCGAGGGCGATGAACCGGCGCACGTCGGCGTCGGTGTATCCCGGGCGGGCTCTCATGCGCGCTCCCGGGCTACGTCGAGGGCGTAGCGGATGCTGTCGCACTCGTTGCGCAGGTATGCGAGCTCGGCGGCTATGCGCTCCGGTGTGGTGGTGGCGGCGTGTTTCGGTGTGGGCCGGGAGGTGGTGGTGCTCATTGGTCCTTCCTGGGGACGACGACGGCCCCCGACCGTGAGATGGTCGAGGGCCGTCAAATCGGCTTGTTTCTGCGGTTCAGGTGGTGCCGGTGTAGGGAGGTGAAGGGTTCTAGGAAACTTTCTATAGCTCCCCTCGCGTGGGGAGGTTTACAAATACCCTTCACCACCCTTCACCCGGTCAGTCCTCGCACTCGGCGGCGAGTCCGATTCCGAACCGAACCATGCCCACTTTCCTGCGCTTGGCCGGGTATCCCAGCCGGTCCAGCTCAGCCCCGAATGCCTTAGCGCTCAGAGGGTCTGCCCCGTCCTGCACCGCCCATGCCGCCCATGACTGGTGCAGGTCACTGGAGCGCGCAGACGCGCCCGCCATGACGACGCAGTTCTCGGCGATGAACCGGCGCACCGCGTCAGACTGGACCGCGTAGGCATCCGTTGCAGCCTTCACCGCGTCAGGCTCACCCATGCCGTGGTCCTCGTAGTCCCACCATCCGCGCACCGCCCACGTCACTACAGCGTCAGCGGCGGCGCGCAGACGCTCGGGCAGGGCCGTGTCCCGGTGCTCGGGCGGGATCACCACGTCAAACGGGATGACCCGGACCCGTCGCCACACCGCCGGGTCATTGCCCTTGACCTTGGGCAGGTGATTGGTGACGAACACGAATTGGTGTGAGGGTTCCCAGGTGACAGGCGGCTGGTACAGGTTCCGAGCCGTGATGGGATCACCACCGGTCAGGCGCTTCATCAGCGCCGCGTCCAGGGGCTTGCCCTCTTCGGTCTCAGAGCCGATGACCAGGCGGGCACCGAACAGCTGCATCATCTCCGGACCGCCTGGCCCCCGTGCGGAGGTCATCAGCATGTCGGGGTCAATGACCGCCGCATAGTCCCCCAGGGCGTGAGCGATGGCCGTATACGCGGTTCCCTTGCCGTTCGCCCCGGTCCCGGTCAACACCGGGAACAGGTGCTCACGGACGGCCCCGAACACGGCTTGCCCGATGACACGTCGCAGATACTCCCGCTCTGCTTCGACCGGGAGGATCGTTGCCAGAAACGCTTCCCACACGCCCCCGCCCGCGTCTGGGTCCCACGCTCCACGACACACGCGCGTCAAGCGGTCGGCGGGGTCGTGGGGGCGCAGGGT
>NZ_JBHNYP010000030.1:0-30081 GCF_054960655.1 Micrococcus sp. PSi08
CAGACTCTCGGCATCACGGGCCTGTCGAAATCGCAGGTCTCAGAGATGAGTAAAGACCTGGATGCGCAGGTCGAAGCGTTCCGCACCCGGCCGCTCGATGCTGGGCCGTATCGGTTTGTCGCCGCCGACGCGCTCGTGCTCAAAGTGCGTGAACACGGCCGGGTCGTCAAGGTCGCCGCCATGGTCGCCACCGGCATCAACAACGACGGCTACCGCGAGATCCTCGGCCTGCAACTGGGCACCGCGGAGACCAGGGAGGGGTGGCTCGGGTTCTTCCGTGATCTGGCTGCCCGCGGCCTGTCGGGGGTGGAGCTGATCACCTCCGATGCCCATGCCGGGCTGGTCGAAGCGGCCGGGGCGGTGTTCGGGACGGCGCAGTGGCAGCGCTGCCGCACCCACTACGCGGCCAACCTGATGGCGGTGTGCCCGAAGTCGCAGTGGCCCGCGGTGAAAGCGCTGCTGCACAGCGTCTACACCCAGCCCGACGTCGAGGCGGTGATCGCCCAGTACGAGCACATGATCGACAGCCTGGCCACCCATCTGCCGGCCGCTGCCGAGCACCTCGAGGGCGCCCGCGATGAGGTGCTCACGTTCACGAAGTTCCCGAAGGAGGTGTGGAAGAAGATCTGGTCGAACAACCCGAACGAACGGCTCAACAAGGAGATCCGGAGACGCACCGACGTCGTCGGCATCTTCCCCAGCCGAGTCGCGGTGATTAGACTCCTCGGCGCGGTGCTGGCCGAGCAGCACGACGAATGGACCGAATCACGGCGCTACATGAGCCTGGAATTGCTGACCGCGACCGACACGATGCTCGCCGAAGCAGCCGCGAAAGCCGCGGCTGAACAAGCCGCCCTACAGGTCAGCGACACCATGACCGACGACCCCGGCCACGCGGCACTCGCCGCCTGACAACCCACCCGACCACGAGGAACCCGACAAAGCCTCGATACACCACTCAAAAGGACTTGACCATGGCTATGCCCGAGACCGACCTGCTGCGCATCGGCCGCTGGTGCCGTGAACGCGTGCCCGAGCACCTGTGGGATCAGGTGAGAGTAGAAGCCGAGATCGCCGACCGGCACGTCACGATCATCGAGACGCGGCCGCCGTGGGACGGGCAGGGCGACTGGACGCGGTTCCCGGTCGCGCGCCTGCGATACACCGTCAAGACCGGCCAGTGGAGCATCTACTGGCGTGACCGGCACATGAAGTTCCACGAGTACACGAAGAGGCGCCCGACGAAGAACGTCCAGAGTCTGCTCGACTACATCGGCAGCCACCAGGATCCGATCTTCTGGGGCTGAGAGCTCCCACGGCCGTGTCGGTACTCACCGCTACGGTCGGGAGTATGAGCGAAGAGCAATGGGATGAAGCGGCCTTCCGCGCATCGATCCCGGCCGCGCGCGAGAAGGTTGAGTTTGCCGCAAGGTTCTGCGAGATCGGCCCCTCACAGCCCCGCTGGGATAGTCACCGTCCCGTCGTCGAGTTGATCTTCTATCTCTGCAAGCTCGACTACGACATCAAGGTGCTCTTGCTGCCTTCCTGACCGATTGAAGCGCCCTGGGTTTGTTGGAGACTCCTGACCTTGGAAACGAGGATGGAGTTATGCCGAAAGAGCAGACAGCGGGGAAGCCGACGACGCGTCGGTATTCGCCGGAGGAGAAGGCCGCGGCGGTCCGGATGGTGAGGACGCTGCGTGCCGAGCTGGGGACCGAGCATGGGACCGTCAATCGGGTCGCGACGCAGCTCGGGTACGGGGTCGAGTCCGTGCGGATGTGGGTCAAGCAAGCCGACATCGACGACGGCGTCACCTCTGGCGTGAGCAGCGCTGAGGCGCGGCGGGTGCGTGAACTGGAGCAGGAAGTCCGGGAGTTGCGGCGGGCCAACGAGGTCCTCAAGCGTGCTGCGTCTTTCTTCGGGGCGGAGCTCGACCGCCACTACCGGAAGTAGTCGCGTTCATCGACGCGAACAAGGATGACCTGGTCGACGCTCGCCGGCTCGGAGTCGAGCTCATCTGCAGGCTGCTGCAGGTGGCTCCGAGCAGCTACTACGCCGCCAAGACCCGCGCCCCCTCGGCTCGCGCGGTGCGGGACGAGGAGCTGATCCCGCAGCTGGTCGAGCTCTAGGAGACGAACTACCGCGTCTACGGGGTCAGAAAGCTCTGGAAGACCGCGCGTCGCGCCGGGATCGACATCGGCCGAGATCAGACGGGCCGGCTCATGCGCGCCGCAGGGATTAAGGGCGCGACCAGGTCGAAGCGGGTGAAGACGACCCGGCCAGATCCGACCGCGGCGCGGCACCCGGACCTCGTGAAGCGGGAGTTCACCGCGCCTGCCCCGAACCGGCTCTGGGTCACCGACCTGGCGTTCGTGCCGACGTGGGCCGGCGTCGCGTACGTCTGCTTCATCGTCGACGCGTTCTCCCGGATGATCGTCGGGTGGCGGTGCGCGTCACACATGCGCACCGAGATGGTCCTCGACGCGATCGAGATGGCCCGCTGGTCCCGCGGCGCTCGCCACGAGGACCTGCGCTGCCACAGCGACGCGGGGTCTCAATTCACCTCCATTCGCTACGGCGAACGCCTCGCCGAGATCGGAGCGACACCGTCGATCGGGACCGTCGGGGACAGCTATGACAACGCCCTGGCCGAGACCGTGAACGGCTATTACAAGGCCGAGCACGTCCGCGGACCCGCACGGCCAGGTCCCTGGCGGACGGTCGAGGACCTCGAGCTCGCGACCCTCGGGTGGGTGTCCTGGCACAACACGCAACGCCTCCACGGCTACCTCGGCGACGTCCCACCCGCCGAGTTCGAGGACACGTTCTATGCTGTCGAAGCCGGCCGCGAACAGCTGGTCGGAATCAAATAGCGCGAGTCTCCATCAGACCCAGGGGGCTTCAGGGCCAACGCTCTGGTCACCGACGAGATCGATTTTGGATCGAGCCGCTCGGCCACTGAGGAAGTTCTGAATTCCCGGGGATATAAGTCGAGCCGAACGCCGAACCGTAGGGTCTGTCTCGATCAGTTTGTGCTAAGGAATATGTCAGGCACGGAAAGAGGCCCAGGCGCTCCCCTCGAGGGAGTACCTGGGCCTCATTCCATTTTCCCTCGTCAGATGCGGACTCTGACCCGTGGGAACGTGGTCGGGCTAGCGGGATTTGAACCCACGACCTCTTGACCCCCAGTCAAGCGCGCTACCAAGCTGCGCCATAGCCCGTGGCGAATCGCGGTCATCCGCGCTTCGGCACCCGATGAGCATACCCCACCGGCACCGCCGGGCGCGAATCGGAAGCGGGCCTGCCAGGTCGTCGTTGTCAGGGGCAAACCGCGCGACACCCCCCAAAACGTGAACAAGGGGCCCACGTCCTCTTCACAGACGTGAACCCCTCATCCCTTGACCGAGGGCCACCCGACCGAGAGTCCCCCAGCGACCGCGGCCCCGGCGTACCGGTGGGCCTGGCGGTCTGCACGAACCCTCTCATGACTGAGGGTGCAGTCGTGCACGGGTGAAGCGTAACACGTCGAGCCGCTCCGATCCGCCGTTCCGGGCGGGTCGAAGAGGCGTGTCGGGGGGCTCACGGATCCCCGTCGCAGGATCAGTACGTGAAGGTCCGGTGCCCCACGCGGAATTCGACATCCTTCAGGTCCGGGATGGCGTTGCGCGCCCGCTCCGCCGCCTCCCGCATCGTGTCCTCGAGGACCTGGGGATCGGCATCGAGCAAAGACTGGCCGTACTCGATGACCACCTTTCCGTCCTCCCGGAGCGCCTCGACGTCGACGATGTCCGAACCGGAGGGCAGGGATCGCGTCAGGTCCTCGACGACCTCGGCGGCGCGCTGGTCCGCCTCTGCGAGGGCGCCCTCGGCCTCCTGGCGCAGCTGCCCCAGGTCCACGCGGTCCGAGGCGTCCGCCTCCAGCTCGCTGATCCGGTCCTCGGCCTGGGCGAGCCGGTCCTCCGCGCTCTGCAGCGCGGCCCGGGTCTCGCCGTCGTCGACCGCGCAGCCGGATGCGGCCAGCGCGAGCGCGGCCAGGGTGGCCAGGGACAGGGCGGCGGGGCGACGTCGGATGAGGCTCATGCCCTCAGGCTACGAGGCGAAGGTGGACGAACGGTGGGAGCTTGCCGGGACGACGACGTCCCCCGGCACGGCAGGCCGAGGGACGTCGTCGGGGCAGAGCCGGATCAGCGGCGGCGACCGCGCTTCTCGCGCACGCGCATCCCGATCTCGAGGGGCGTGCCCTCGAACCCGAACGTCTCGCGCAGGCGGCGCACGATGAACCGGCGGTAGCCGGGGTCCAGGAACCCGGTGGTGAACAGCACGAACTTGGGCGGCCGGCTCGAGACCTGGGTCGCGAACAGGATGCGGGGCTGCTTGCCGCCGCGCAGCGGGTGCGGGTGGGCCGCCACGAGCTCGCCGAGGAACGCGTTGAGCTTGCCCGTGGGGATGCGGGTGTCCCACGAGTCCAGGGCGAGGTCCAGCGCGGGGACGAGACGGTCCTTGTGCCAGCCGGTCTTCGCGGAGATGTTCACGCGCGGCGCCCAGGCGACGTGCGCCAGGTCCCGGTCGATCTCCTTGGCCAGCTGGTGCCGGCGGTCCTCATCCACCTGGTCCCACTTGTTGAACGCGATCACGAGGGCACGCCCGGAGTCCAGCACCATCTGGAGGATGCGCACATCCTGCTCCGAGATCACGTGCGGCGCCTCGAGCAGCACCACGGCCACCTCGGCGCGGTCCAGGGCGGAGGCCGTGCGCAGCGACGCGTAGTAGTCGGCGCCGTGGGCCATGTGCTGCCGTCGACGGATGCCGGCGGTGTCCACGAAGCGCCACAGGCGTCCGCCGAGCTCCACGAGCTCGTCCACGGGGTCGCGCGTGGTGCCGGCCAGGTCGTCCACCACCACGCGGTCCGAGCCGGCCAGCTTGTTCAGCAGCGAGGACTTGCCCACGTTCGGCCGGCCCACGAGGGCGATCCGGCGCGGGCCGCCGCGCGGCACGAGACCTCCGTGGGCGGACTCCTCCGGCAGCGCCTCGAGCGCGGCGTCCAACAGGTCCGCGACGCCGCGGCCGTGCACCGCGGACACCGGGTACGGGTAGCCGAAGCCGAGCGACCACAGGGTGGCGGCGTCGGCCTCCTGGACCATGTCGTCCACCTTGTTGGCGGCCACGATCACGGGGCGGTCCTTGCGGCGCAGCATCGAGACCACGGCCTCGTCCGTGGCCGTCATGCCGACGGTGGCGTCCACCACGAACACGACGGCGTCCGCCACGTCCACGGCCAGCTCGGCCTGCTCGGCCACGCGACGGTGGATGCCCTTGGCGTCGTGCTCCCAGCCGCCGGTGTCCACCACGGTGAACTCGCGGCCGTTCCACTCGGCGTCGTAGGAGACGCGGTCGCGCGTCACGCCGGGCACGTCCTCCACGACGGCCTCACGACGGCCGATGATGCGGTTGACGAGCGTGGACTTGCCGACGTTCGGCCGGCCCACGACGGCCAGCACGGGCGGCACGGGCGCGTCGACGTCCTCGTCCGGCCCGAGCTGCCACGCGTCGAGGAGGGCGGCGTCGTCCTCCTCGAGCTCATAGTCGGCCAGGCCGGCGCGCAACGACGCGGCACGCGCCTCGGCCTCCTCCTCGGTCATGGCGGCGAGCCGCTCGGCCACCTGATCGTCGCCGGCGGGGACGAACTCGTCCTCACCGGAGCGGTGCTGGGGGTTCTCGGTCATCGTCGGCCTCCCTTCACGGCCGGGATGCCGGCCTGGTCCTCGACGGCGGCCAGGACGGCCGCCACGGTCTGCTCGAAGTCGAGCTCGGTGGAGTCCACGAGCGCCACCCCGTCGGCGGGGCGGTCGAACGTGGACACGGTGGCGTCGCGGGCGTCGCGCCCGGCCACCTGACGGTGCAGCGTGCCGGCGTCGACGCCGGTCTCCCCCGCCGCGGCCAGCTGGCCCGAGCGGCGGGCGGTGCGCACGGCCTCGGACGCCGTGAGCAGCACGCGCGCGTGGGCGTCCGGGGCCACCACCGTGGTGATGTCGCGGCCCTCGGCGACCATCCGGCCCGCGGCGGCGATCGCCGCCCGCTGGCGACGGTGCAGCTCCTCGCGCACCGGGATCACCACGGCGACGGTGGAGACCGTGTCCGTGACCTCGGGGCCGCGGATCGCCTCGGTGACGTCCGTGCCGCCGACCCGCACGGCCTCGACGTCCGGGGCGGTGGACTGGTCCAGGTCCATGGCGACGGCGGCCGCCGCCACGGCCTCCGCATCGGCCAGGTCGACGCCCTCGTTCAGGCAGTGCCACGCCACGGCGCGGTACATGGCGCCGGTGTCCAGGTACGCGGCGCCGAGACGCCGGGCCACGGCCTTGGACACGGACGACTTGCCCGAGCCCGAGGGGCCGTCCACCGCCACCACGAGCGGCGCGGGTGCGACGTCGTCGCGGGTGTGCTCGGTCATCTCAGACCACCTTCCATCCGGCGGCGGTCAGCGCCGCCACGAGTTCGTCCCTGCGGCCGGGCAGCACGGAGATCTCCACCATGCCGACCCGGTGGCCCGAGGCGTGCTCGAGCCGCAGGTCCTCCACGTTCACGTCCGTGCGGCCGACCTCGTCGAGGAGGGCCGCGATCTGCCCGGGGGCGTCGTCCACGATCACCGTGACCACCGCGAACGCCTGCGGCGGCGCCCCGTGCTTGCCGGGCACCCGTGCCCGACCGGCGTTGCCCTCGGCGATCAGCTGCGCCATGTCCAGCCGCGCCCCGGGGGCGGAGGGGTCCTCCAGGGTGCGGATCAGCCGGTCCAGGTCCGCCCGCAGCCCGTGCAGCGCCGGCACGATCCGCCCGGCGTTGCCGGAGAGGATCTGCACCCACAGCTGCGGGTCCGACGCTGCGATCCGGGTGGTGTCCCGCAGCCCGTTGCCGGCCAGGGCGAGCGCCTGGTCCGGGGTGTCCTGCAGGCGGGAGGCCACGAGCGAGGCGGCGATCTGCGGCAGGTGCGAGATCAGCGCGACCGATTCGTCGTGGGCGCGGGCCGCCATCCGGTACGGGGTGGCCTGCAGCGTCCGCGCGAGCGCCCGACCGGCCGCGAGGGCGCCCGGGTGCGTCGTGTCCGTCGGGCACAGCACCCACGGCGCCTGCGTGAACAGGGTGCCGCGGGCCGCCACGGGACCGGACCGCTCGGAGCCGGCCATCGGGTGCGTCCCGAGGTACCGGTCGGCGTCCTGCGGGGCCAGGCGGCCGTCGTCGACGGCAGCGCGCACGCCCGCGGCGACCGCCTCCTTCACCGAGGCGATGTCCACCACCACGGCCGCGGGCCAGCGGCGCAGCGAGTCGACCACGACGTCGGCGGTCACGTCCGGCGGCGCGGCCACGACGACGAGTCCCGGGGCGACGTCGAGGTCGTCGCCCTCGGCGTCCAGGCGGGCGGGGCGTCCGGCGCGGATGTCCGCGGCCACGGCCAGGGCGGCGGGCGAGGGGTCGTGCAGGCGCACGTCCACACCGGCCGCGCTCAGCCCGATGCCGATCGAGGCGCCCAGCAGACCGGTCCCCCGGACGAGCACGGGCTGCGGGATCCCGGCCGGGCCGTCACCGAGCTTGGCGGCGGACTCGGCGGGCGCGCTCACAGGCCGACCAGGGCCTTGAGGTGGCCCAGCTCCTGCGCGTTGAGTGCGCGGACGGTGCCCTGCTTCTGGTCGCCCAGCAGGATGGGGCCCACCTTGACGCGGACGAGCCGCTCGACCGGGTGGCCGATCTCCTGGAACATGCGACGCACGATGCGGTTCTTGCCCGAGTGCAGCACGACCTCGACGAGCACGTGGCCCGGCGTCGAGTCGACGAGCTTGAACGAGTCGACCTGCGCCACGCCGTCCTCCAGTTCCACGCCCTCGCGCAGCCGGTTCGAGACGCCCTTGGCCAGCGGGCCGCGGGTCTGCACCACGTAGGTCTTGGGGACCTCGTAGCTGGGGTGGGTGAGGCGGTTGGCCAGCTCGCCGTCGTTGGTGAGGATGAGCAGGCCCTCGGTCTCGTTGTCCAGACGGCCCACGTGGAACAGGTGCTCCTGCCCGGGCTTGAGGTAGGTGGCGATCGAGGGCCGGCCCTCCGGGTCCACCATCGTGGAGATCACGCCGCGGGGCTTGTTGAAGACGAAGTACTGCTTGGTCACGTCCGTCTGCACGGAGATGCCGTCCACCCGGATCACGGCCGTGGCCGGGTCCACGCGCACGCCGGGCTCGGTGACGACGACGCCGTCCACCTCCACACGGCCCTCGGCGATGAGGTCCTCGCTCACGCGCCGGGACGCCACGCCCGCCGCGGCCAGCACCTTCTGCAGGCGCTCGCCCGACTCGTCGTGGATGCGGTCGAGGTGGGCGGCCTTGGCCCGGGCGGCGCCGGCGCCGCGGCCGCGGCGACCGCGCGTGCGCGGCACGGCGTCCTCGTCGAAGGGGGCCTCCTCGCGGGGGCCGGCGGCGCCGCGGCGGGCACCGATCTGTCGCTGGAAGTCGCGCTCCTGGAACGGGCCGCCCCGTCGACCGACGGCGGGGGTGCGTCCGGAGCCTCGCGGCTTGCGGGAGTTCATGGGGAGGGCGTCCTTTCGGGTGCGCGTCAACGGCGCCGGTCGGGCCGGCGGCGGACGGGTCAGGGGGTGAGGGACGGCCCGGAGACGGACACGCCCGGCTCCATTCTCGCAGATCGACGGCGCCGCGTCTCCCGGCCACCGCTCCCCCGGCCGCGAGCGCGCAGAGGACCGGCCCGGTCCCGCGGCGGGACCGGGCCGGCGTCGTCGGCGGTCAGCGGACGGTCACGGCGCGCCGCCGCGGCAGATCAGCTCGCGGGCGAGCTGCCGGTAGGCCTTGGCGCCGTCGTGGTTCTCGGCGAACAGGGTGATGGGCGTGGCCGCCACCGTGGCGTCGGCGAACTTGATGGACCGCTTGATGACGGTCTCGAACACGCGGTCCCCGAAGCCGGCCACCAGCGAGCCCACGACCTCCTTGGAGTGCAGGGTCCGCTGGTCGAACATCGTGGCCAGCACGCCGTCGATCTCCAGGTCCGGGTTGAGCCGGTCCTGCACCTTCTCGATCGTCTCGACGAGCAGGGCGACCGCGCGCAGCGCGAAGAACTCGGCGGTCAGCGGGATGATCACGCCGTGCGAGGCGGTCAGCGCGTTGACGGTCAGCAGGCCCAGCGAGGGCTGGCAGTCGATGAGGACCACGTCGTAGTCGTCGCGGACCTGGCGCAGCGCACGCTCGAGGACCTGCTCGCGGGCCACCTCGTTGACGAGCTGCACCTCGGCCGCGGACAGGTCGATGTTGGCCGGCAGCAGGTCCATGTTCGCGAAGTCCGTGGACAGGATCGCGTCCTTCGCGGTCACCGACCGTTCCATGAGCACGTTGTACACCGTGGTGTCGAGCTCGTGCGGGTTCGCGCCCAGGCCGGCCGAGAGGGCGCCCTGCGGGTCGAAGTCCACCATGAGCACCCTGCGGCCGTAGCCCGCGAGCGCGGCGCCCAGGTTGATGGTGGAGGTCGTCTTCCCGACGCCGCCCTTCTGGTTCACCATCGAGATGATCCGCGCCGGGCCGTGCGAGGTCAGGGGCGCGGGCTCGGGGAAGTCGTGCTTGGGCCGGCCGGTGGGCCCGAGCACGGGCTCGCCGTGGATGGTCATCACGGGGATCGGTTCTCTCGAGGTCACGGCGGCGCCGGCTCCTTCCACGGTGGTCTGCACGCCCGGCCGCGGGCCGCGGCGCGCCGCGGCCGCCGTCGTCGGCGTGTCCGGATCTTCCCCCACCCTAGTGCCTGGCGTTCCCGGGACGACGGCGGCGCCGGGGACGGGCCGGTGTCCAGGCTCGTCCCCGGCGTCGCCGGTGGTCGACGGTGCGGCGTGCCGCGCGGGCCCGCCGCCTCCGTCAGCGGGCGGGGTTCCGGTCGCCGTCGGCGGCCATGGCGAAGTTCAGGCTGGAGTCGGGGTGACCCTCGTAGGCCTGCTCGGCGATCGTCGGGGACTGCTGCGGGTCGTGCGCGGCGCCGTCGTGGCCGGCCACGGTCGCCTCGTCGAACTGCAGCTCGCCGCTGAGGACGCGCCGGGCACGCTCGCCGTCGAGCTCGCCCACCCAGCGGCCGACGAGGAGCGTGGCCACGGCGTTGCCGGTGAAGTTGGTCAGGGCGCGGGCCTCGGACATGAACGTGTCGATGCCCACGATCACGCCCATGCCGCCGAGCAGCTCGGGTCGGTGCGCCTGCAGGCCGGCGGCGAGCGTGGCCATGCCCGCGCCGGTGACGCCGGCCGCGCCCTTCGAGGCGATGATCATGAAGACCAGCAGGCCGATCTGCTCGCCGAGGTTCATCTCCGCGCCCATCGCGTTGGAGACGAAGAGCGCGGCCATGGTCAGGTAGATGGCGGTGCCGTCCAGGTTGAAGGAGTAGCCGGTGGGCACGGTCACGCCCACGACGGACTTGTCCACGCCGGCGTGCTCCATCTTGGCGATCAGGCGGGGCAGGGCGGTCTCGGAGGAGCTGGTGGCGAAGATGAGCAGGTACTCCCGGCCCAGGTACTTCATGAGGGACAGGATGCTCAGGCCGGTCACGACCTTCAGGACGGTGCCGAGCACCACCACGATGAAGGCGATGCAGGTCAGGTAGAAGGCGCCCATGAGCAGCGCCATGGCGCCGATCGCGGACCAGCCCGTGGAGCCGACGACGGCGGCGATCGCACCGAAGGCGCCGATCGGGGCGACCCACATCACCATCATGAGGATGCGGAACACGACGCCCTGGATCAGCGTGAGACCACGCAGCAGCGGGGCGTCGGCCGGGCCCATCTGCTGCAGGGCGAAGCCCACGAGCAGGGCGATGAACAGGGTGGGCAGCATCGGCAGGGAGCCGGGGATGATGTCCAGCAGGAACTGGACGGTGCCGTCCACCGCGGCCGTGGGCTTGTTCGGGTCGTAGGGCGTCAGCTTGAGGCCCTCGCCGGGGTGGATGAGGTTGCCGACGACGAGGCCGACGGCCAGCGCGAACGTGGACATCGCCATGAAGTAGACCAGGGCGATGCCGCCCACGCGGCCGACGGTCGCGGCCTTGGCGATCGAGCCGACGCCGAGGACGATCGTGCAGAAGATGACCGGGCCGATCATCATCTTGATGAGGGAGACGAAGCCGTCGCCCAGCGGCTTGAGGGACTTGCCGAACTCGGGGAAGAGCAGGCCGACGGCGGCGCCCAGCACCACCGAGGCGATCACGGCGATGTACAGCCAGTGGGTGCGGTCCTTCTTCGTCGCCGGGGCCGGCGGGGCCGAGGTCTCGGCCGGTGGGGTGTGCGCCATCGGGCGTTCCGTTCTGTGCGGTGGTGGGGCGCCGCCGAGCGGTCCGCAACGGCGCGGGAGGGATGTGACCACTCTCGCGGCCCCGGGTGGTGTCGGTCACGATTGCGGTCATAGTGGTCACGGCGGCCGACGGACTGCAGGATCGTGGGGGTGGACCGGCGCGTCGCCGGCCCGAGGGAGGAGAGGCATGCGCCACCCGTGGTCGATCGCCCGGCGGATCGCCGTGGTCCACGTGGCGCTCGTGGCGGCCATCGCCCTGTTCAGCGTGTGGAGCGCCTACCTCCAGGCCCGCGAGGTGGCCCAGCGCGTCGAGGAGCGCCACGTCCAGGGCGTCACCACCCTCGTGGCGCGCGACCCCGCGCTCGTCTCGGCCCTGCGGGCCGGCGACGCCCCCGCCTTGCAGGCCGGGATCGACGGCTGGATCGCCGAGGCACAGGTCTCGTGGCTGACCGTGATGGACCCGGACGGGATGCGGTTGGCGAGCTGGCGCCCCGAGCAGGTCGGTGTCCGCTACCCGAAGCCGGTGGACGCCGTCGTCGCCGGGGACACCGTCGTGGAGCTCTCGAGCACCGGTGCGGCGGGCCGTTCGGTGCGCGCGCTCGCACCGGTCGTGGACCCGGAGGACGGCACCGTCCTGGGCGTGGTCACGACGGGCGTGCAGATCTCCGATGTCGCCATCATGGCCCAGGCCCAGATCCCCGGCATCCTGCTCGGCTCGGCCGCCGTGGCCGCCGTCGGCCTGCTCGTCGCCTGGCTCGTGGGCCGGTATCTGAACCGGGTGACGCTCGGACGCGGCCCCGAGCAGATCGCCGAGCAGTTCCTGCTGGCGGAGACGGCCATGGACTCGCTCGAGGCCGGCGTCGTGGTCCTCGCCCCGGACGGGCGGGCCCGCCTGCACAACGACGCCGCCGCGCGCCTGCTCGGCTGGGAGAGCGCGGGCGAGCCTCGACTGCCCACCGAGCTCTCCGCGGCCCTGCCGGGCGCGGTCAGCGGCGAGGCGAGCCTCGCCGCCGGCGGGCGGGTCCTCGTGGTGCAGCAGCGTGTCGTGCGGTCGCCCGGCCGTTCCGACCCCGGCGGGTCGGTCCCGCCGACGGCCCTCGCCGCGGCCGCCCGCGAGGGCGTGACCACCGCCCCGGCGGGATCGCGCGTGCTCGTCCTGCACGACCGCACCGACCTGCAGCGGCTCGGCGACGAGCTCACCGTGGCCCACACCCTGACCACGGCGCTGCGCGCGCAGACGCATGAGCACGCCAACCAGCTGCACACCGCCCTCGCCCTCGTCGAGTCGGGCCGGCTGGAGGCCGCCCGGGCCGTGCTGTCCCGCCGCGCCCCGGACGAGGAGGCCTCCGACGACGTCCTCGCCGCCCTGCTGACCGCGCTGGGCAACCTGGTGGACAACGCCCTCGACGCGGCCGCCGCACCCGACCTGTCCGCGGCAGACCGGTGGGTCGACGTCGAGGTGGTCTCGGACGCCGCGGGCCTGCTCGTGCAAGCTGGCCGACGGCGGCCCCGGACCCTCCGACGCGGACCGCGGCCGACTCTTCGACCGGGGCTGGTCGACGAAGCCCGTCGGCGCCGCCGGACGCGGCATGGGGCTGTGGCTGACGCGGCGGATCGCGGAGGAGGCCGGCGGGGTCGCGGACGTCGCGACCGACTCGGGCACCGTGTTCACCGTCGAGGTGCCCCGCACCCCCCGACCCCAGGAGGAGATATGACCGCCCGCCCGTACCGGGTGCTCGTCGTCGAGGACGAGCAGCTGACGGCCGAGACCTACGTGGCGCACCTGGACCGGCTGCCGGGCTTCGAGGTGGCCGCGGTGGCCGGCTCCCTGTTGGCCGCGCGGCAGGTCGCCGCGGCGGGCCTGCACGCGGACGGGCGCTTCCCGTTCGACGTCGTGCTGCTGGACATGAACCTGCCGGACGGGCACGGCCTGGACTTCCTGCACCAACTGCGCGCGGCGGGCTTCCACGGCGGGGTGCTGGCGCTCACCGCGGCCACCGACCTGCCGGTGGTGCGCCGGGCCGTCGCGTACGGCGTGACGCAGTACCTCGTGAAGCCGTTCGGGTTCGACGAGTTCGCGGATCGGCTGGGCGGGTTCCGCGCCGCCTCGGCGATGCTGGCCGGCGACGGCGCCCTCGACGGCCAGGAGCAGGTGGACGCCGTCTTCCGCGTCTCCCGCGAGCGGCGCGCCGAGGCCCTGCCCAAGGGGCTGACCGAGAGCACCCTGCGCGAGGTGGTGGAGCTGCTGGGGGCGGACCCGGAGACCGCCCTGAGCGCGGCCGAGGTGGGCGAGCGCCTGGGCATCTCCCGCGTGACGGCCCGGCGCTACCTCGAGCACCTCGAGCGGATCCGCCGGGTGCGGCGCTCGGCCCGGCACGGCGGCCGTGGCCGGCCCGAGCAGGAGTACCGCTGGGCCGGCCGCACGTGAGCGGGGCTCAGCGGGCCGGGCGCAGCACCCCGGCCAGGGCCTCGAGCACGGCGGGGTCCTCAATGGTCGAGGGCACCGCGTACTCCTCGCCGTCGGCCATCTGCCGCATGGTCTTGCGCAGGATCTTGCCCGAGCGGGTCTTGGGCAGCGCGTCCACCACGACGACGTCGCGGAAGTCCGCCACCGGGCCCACCTCGCGGCGCACCGCCTGACGCAGCTCGTCCAGGAGCGCGGCCTCGGCCTCGGAGCCGGCCTCGGGCGTCTCGACGCCGGACTTGAGGACCACGTAGCCCGAGGGCCGCTGGCCCTTGAGCGGGTCCGCGATGCCGATCACGGCACATTCGGCCACCGCCGGGTGGGCGGCCAGGGCGGCCTCGAGGACGCCCGTGGACAGCCGGTGCCCGGAGACGTTGATGACGTCGTCGGTGCGGCCGAGCACGAACACGTAGCCGTCCTCGTCCACGACGCCGGAGTCACCGGTCGCGTAATGGCCGGGGAACGCGCTGAGGTAGGAGTCGATGTAGCGCTGGTCGTCGCCCCACAGGGTGGGCAGGGTGCCCGGGGGCAGCGGCAGCCGCAGGGCGATGTTGCCCTCGGTCCCGGCGGGCACGGGCTCGCCCAGGCCGTCCAGGACCACGAGATCGACGCCCGGCGAGGGCACCGAGGACGAGCCGATCTTCACCGGCAGCTGCTCCAGGCCCACCGGGTTCGCCGCGATGGCCCACCCGGTCTCGGTCTGCCACCAGTGGTCGATCACCGGCATGCCCAGCAGGCCCTCGATCCACCGCTGCGTCTCCGGGTCCAGGCGCTCGCCCGCGGCGAAGAAGTGCCGCAGGGAGGACAGGTCGTGGGCCTGGAGCAGCTCGCCCTCGGGGTCGGCGCGGCGGATCGCGCGCAGCGCCGTGGGGGCCGTGAAGAAGGAGCGCACGCCATGGTCCTCGATGAGCCGCCAGAACGCGCCGGCGTCGGGCGTGCCCACGGGCTTGCCCTCGTACATGACCGTGGTGGCCCCGGCCAGCAGCGGGCCGTAGACGATGTAGGAGTGCCCCACGACCCAGCCCACGTCCGAGGCCGTGCACATCGCCTCCCCCGGGCCGACGTCGTAGATGTGCTCCATGGTCCAGCGCAGGGCGACGGCGTGGCCCCCGTTGTCCCGGACGACGCCCTTCGGCTTGCCCGTGGTGCCCGAGGTGTAGAGCACGTACAGCGGGTCGGTGGCCTGCACCGGGACGCAGTCGGCCGGCTCGGCGGCCGCGACGGCCTCGCCCCAGTCCTCCCAGCTCGCGCCACCGCGCCCGTCGGCGTCCGCGAGCGCGGTCTCGAAGCCCTCGCGGTGGTGGACCAGCACCGTGCGCACGGGGTGCGCGGCGGTCTCGAGCGCCTCGGCCACGGCGGGCAGGTATTCGACCCGGCGCTTGGGCTCGATGCCGCCGGAGCAGGTGAGCACGACGTCGGGGGCCGCGTCGTCGATGCGGGAGGCGAGCTCGCGCGGGGCGAAGCCGCCGAAGACCACGGAGTGCACCGCGCCGAGCCGCGCGCACGCCAGCATCGCGATGGGGGCCTGCGGGATCATCGGCAGGTACACGAGGACGCGGTCGCCCTTGCCGACGCCGCGCGCGGCCAGGGCGCCGGCCAGACGGGCCACCGCGTCCGTGAGCTCGGCGTACGTGTAGCGGGTGACCTCGCCGGTCATCGCGGAGTCGTGGATCAGCGCGACGGCGTCCCCGCGGCCCGCCTCGACGTGCCGGTCCAGGCAGTTGAAGGCGGTGTTCAGCTCGCCGTCCGGGAACCAGCGGTACAGAGGCGCGGCGGAGTCGTCGAGGGCGCGCGTGGGCGCGACGGTCCAGTCGATGGCGCGCGCCGCGTCGAGCCAGAACCCCTCGGGGTCGCGGAGGGAGCGGGCGTGGGCGTCGGCGTACGCGCCGGAGGGGCGGTCTTCGGCGGGGGCATCGTGGGTCGCCATGCGCCCAGGGTAGTGCTGTGGATCACACGGGGCAAGCGATCTGTATACATTTCTCGCGCTGCGACTGAGGCGTGCCGGCGCACGGGCGTCCCCCGCCAGGGGCACGGCACCCGGCCCGCTCACGCCGGACGACACTCCCCTCCGACGGCGCCGTCCGACGCGCGCACCGGACACGTCTCTGCCCTCGGCGGGACTGTTGTGTATACACTGGCGGCATGCGAGCGAGTGAGCGGGCGTACCAGGCCCTGAGGGCGGAGATCCTCGACTGGTCCCTCCCTCCGGGCGCGGGCCTGGGCGAGGTGGAGCAGGCCGAACGCCTGGGCATCTCGCGCACCCCTCTGCGCGAGGCGCTCTCCCGCCTGGTGGCCGACGGCCTGGCCGAGCAGGCACCGGGCCGGGGCATCGTCGTCGCCGACCTGTCCCTCGAGCAGGCGGACCAGCTGTTCGACCTGCGCATCGCCCTCGAGTCCCTCCTGGCGCGCCGGGCCGCGCAGCGGGCCACCCCGGAGACGGCCGAGCGGTTCACGGTCCTCGCGGGCCGTTTCCAGGAGGCCGAGGCGGCCCTGCGCGGCGGGACCGACCCCGCGGACTACTACGCGATGACGGCCGAGCTGGACAGCCGGCTGGACGAGGCCGCCGCGAACCCCTACCTCGTCTCCACCCTGCGCACCCTGCGCCTGCACCTGGCGCGCCTGCGCCGACTGGCCGCCGACGACCCGGCCCGCCTCGCGGCCTCCGCCGCGGAGCACGCGGACATCGCCGACGCCGTCGGCTCGGGCGCCGCGGACCTCGCGGAGGCGACCACGCGGGTCCACCTGCACCACGCCTTCCACCATCTGACCCGGCGCGGCCGCGCCGAGGAGACCCCGACCCTGCTGACCCCCACCGAAGGAGACCGACCATGAAGAACCATCACGTGCGCGTGCACCGCTCCGAGGAGAACCTCGAGCGCAAGGACCAGCTGGCCTGGAAGCTGGCCGAGGTGGCCGTCGACGACGTCGAGGTGCTGCCCGAGGTCGAGGAGATGATCATCAACCGGATCATCGACAACGCCTCCGTCGCGGTCGCCTCGCTGAAGCGCGGCCCGATCGTCGCCGCCCGCGCCCAGGCCCTGTCCCACCCGGTCTCCACCGGCGGTGCGGGCGCCTCCGTGTTCGGTGTGGAGCAGAAGGTCTCCCCCGAGTGGGCCGCATGGGCCAACGGCGTGGCCGTCCGCGAGCTGGACTACCACGACACGTTCCTGGCCGCCGAGTACTCCCACCCGGGCGACAACATCCCGCCGATCCTCGCCGTCGCCCAGCACACCGGCCGCTCCGGCAAGGACCTGATCCGCGGCATCGCCACCGGCTACGAGATCCAGGTGGACCTCGTGAAGTCCATCAACCTGTACGGCCACAAGATCGACCACGTGGCCCACATCGGCCCCTCCGCCTCCGCCGGCATCGGCACCCTGCTCGGCCTGGACACCGAGACCATCTTCCAGGCCATCGGCCAGGGCTTGCACACCACCACCGCCACCCGCCAGTCCCGCAAGGGCGAGATCTCCACGTGGAAGGCCCACGCCCCGGCGTTCGCCGGCAAGATGGCCGTCGAGGCCGTGGACCGCGCCATGCGCGGCCAGACCTCCCCCGTCCCGATCTACGAGGGCGAGGACGGCGTGATCGCCTGGCTGCTGGACGGCCCGGACGCCTCCTACGAGGTGCCGCTGCCCGAGCAGGGCGAGCCCAAGCGCGGCATCCTGGACACCTACACCAAGGAGCACTCGGCCGAGTACCAGGCCCAGGCCTGGATCGACCTGGCCCGCAAGCTCCACAGGGAGCACCCGGAGGCCACCGACCCGGCGAACGTCGAGTCGGTGCTGATCAAGACCTCGCACCACACCCACTACGTGATCGGCTCGGGCGCCAACGACCCGCAGAAGTACGATCCGACGGCCTCGCGCGAGACCCTCGACCACTCGATCCCCTACATCTTCACCGTGGCCCTGCAGGACGGATCCTGGCACCACGTGGACTCCTACGCCCCCGAGCGCGCCCAGCGCGAGGACACCGTGGCCCTGTGGCACAAGGTGACCACCGTGGAGGACCCGGAGTGGACCCGCCGCTACCACTCGCTGGACCTCGCGGAGAAGGCGTTCGGCGGAGCGGTGGAGATCACCCTCAAGGACGGCACCGTCATCACCGACGAGATCGCCGTGGCCGACGCCCACCCGCTCGGCGCCCGGCCGTTCGCCCGCGAGCAGTACATCCAGAAGTTCCGCACCCTGGCCGAGGGCATCGTCTCGAAGGAGGAGCAGGACCGCTTCCTGGCCGCCGCCGAGCGCGTGGCGGAGCTGCAGCCCGGCGAGCTGGACCAGCTGAACATCCTGGCAGACCCGGCGTTCCTGTCCGAGGCCGACCTCGCCGCCGCCCCGAAGGGCCTGTTCTGATGCTGTACTCGACGAAGACGGCCGAACAGAAGCGGATCGACCTGCGGGAGACCCTCAAGCAGGGCGGCGCCCAGCAGTTCCCGGGCGCGTTCACGCCGCTGTCCGCCAAGCTGATCCAGGAGAAGGGCTTCCCCGGTGTCTACATCTCCGGCGGCGTGCTCGCGAACGAGCTGGGCCTGCCCGACGTCGGGCTGACCACGCTCACCGAGGTGGCCGTGCGCGGCGGGCAGATCGCCCGCCTCACGGACCTGCCGTGCCTCATCGACGCGGACACCGGCTTCGGCGAGCCGATGAACGTGGCCCGCACGGTGCAGGAGTTCGAGAACGCCGGCCTGGCCGGCTGCCACATCGAGGACCAGTTCAACCCCAAGCGGTGCGGCCACCTCGACGGCAAGAACATGGTGGAGCTCGACACCGCGGTCAAGCGCATCGCCGCCGCCGTCCACGCCCGCCGGGACCCGAACTTCCTCATCATGGCGCGCACCGACCTGCGTGCCGTGGAGGGCCTGGACGCCGCGATCGCCCGCATGAAGGCGCTCGTGGAGGCCGGTGCGGACGCGATCTTCCCGGAGGCCCTGAAGGACATCGGCGAGTTCGAGACCGTGTGTCGCGAGCTGGAGCCCCTCGGGGTCCCGGTCCTGGCGAACATGACCGAGTTCGGCAAGTCCGAGCTGTTCACCCGCCGGCAGCTGGCCGACGCCGGCGTCGCGATGGTGATCTACCCGGTCACCCTGCTGCGCTCCGCGATGGGCGCCGCCGAGCGCGTGCTCAACGCCATCAAGGAGGAGGGCACCCAGCAGTCGCAGGTGGAGCAGATGCTCACCCGCGCCCGCCTCTACGAGCTGGTGGACTACGAGGGCTACAACGCCTTCGACACGGGCATCTTCAACTTCGACGTGCCCACGCTCGACATCGGCGCCAACCACGCCGACCTCTGACCCGTCACCGGGCCCGCCCGTGCGCGGGCGGGCCCCACTCCCCGAGGAGGGACACCATGACCGAGACCGAGATCAAGAAGGGCCTGGCCGGCGTCGTCGTGGACACCACGGCGATCTCCAAGGTCAACCCGGAGACGAACTCCCTGCTGTATCGCGGCTATCCCGTGCAGGACCTGGCCGCGCAGCTTTCGTTCGAGGCCGTCGCGCTGCTGCTCTGGACGGGCGAGCTGCCCACGGACGAGGAGCTGGCCGCGTTCGAGCACTTCGAGCGCGCGCACCGTGCCCTCGACCCGAAGGTGAAGCAGGCCATCGACCTGCTGCCCACCGACTGCCACCCCATGGACGTCGGACGCACCGCCGTGTCCGTGCTCGGCGCGAACCACCCGAAGGCGGAGGACTCCTCCCCCGAGGCCGAGCTGGAGAAGGCCCAGGCCCTGTTCGCGGCGTTCCCGGCCGTCGTCGCCTACGACCAGCGCCGCCGGCGCGGCCAGGACGTGGTGGAGCCGCGCGAGGACCTGGACTACTCGCAGAACTTCCTCTGGATGACGTTCGGCGAGGAGGCCGCCCCGGAGGTCGTGGACGCGTTCCGCGTCTCGATGGTGCTGTACGCAGAGCACTCGTTCAACGCCTCGACTTTCACCGCGCGCGTGATCACCTCGACGCTCTCCGACCTGCACTCGGCCGTGACCGGTGCGATCGGCGCGCTCAAGGGCCCCCTGCACGGCGGCGCCAACGAGGCCGTGATGCACACCTTCGACGAGATCGGCATCCGGAAGGAGGAGTCCCGCCAGGACGCCGCCGCCCGAGCGAAGGCGTGGATGGAGGACGCCCTGGCCCAGAAGAAGAAGGTCATGGGCTTCGGCCACCGCGTCTACAAGAACGGCGACTCCCGCGTGCCCACCATGAAGGCCGCGCTGGACCGGATGATCGAGCACTACGGCCGCGAGGAGATGCTCGGGCTGTACGACGGCCTGCAGTCCGCGATGGACGAGGCCAAGCAGATCAAGCCGAACCTCGACTACCCCGCCGGCCCGACGTATCACCTCATGGGCTTCGACACCGAGCTGTTCACGCCGATCTTCATCGCCTCACGCATCACCGGCTGGACCGCCCACATCATGGAGCAGCGCGCCGCGAACGCGCTGATCCGCCCGCTCTCGGCCTACGACGGCCCCGAGCAGCGGGAGCTGCCGGCGGGCTGAGCCTCGTGAGGGGCGGTCGGGGCGACTTGTCGGAGGTGTAGACGCAGATCACCTCCGACACGTCGCCCCATTCGCTCGCGGCGCGGTGCCGCGTGCACGACGACGGCGGGTCGCCCCGGGTGGGGCGGCCCGCCGTCGTCGTGTCGTCATCGGTGCGACGCCCTCGCAGAGTGGTCACGACACGCCGCGTGCCGGGCGCGGCGACGGCGTGTCGTGACCACTGTGTCGGGCCGGTCGTCGGCCCCTCAGCGCCGGGCCGCCGCGTCGGCGCGGCGGGCCAGGCCGGCGGCGACGAGGCCGGCGAACAGCGGGTGCGGGCGGGTCGGCCGGGAGGAGAACTCCGGGTGGGCCTGCGTGGACACGTAGTACGGGTGCACGTCCCGGGGCAGCTCCACGAACTCCACGAGGGCGCCGTCCGGGGAGGTGCCGCAGATCGCGAGACCGGCCTCCTCGAGGCGGTCGCGGTAGGCGTTGTTCACCTCGTAGCGGTGGCGGTGGCGCTCGGTCACCTCGGTGGTGCCGTAGGCCTCGGCCACCACGGAGCCCGGGCGCAGGGTCGCGGGGAAGGCGCCCAGGCGCATGGTGCCGCCGAGGTCCCCCTCGCCGGCCACGATCTGCTCCTGCTCGGCCATGGTGGCGATCACGGGCGAGGCGGTCTCCGGGTCGAACTCGGTGGAGTCCGCGTCCTCCAGGCCGAGGACGTTGCGGGCGTACTCGATGACCATGGACTGCAGGCCCAGGCACAGACCCAGCGTCGGGATCCGCTGCTCGCGGGCGTGCCGCAGCGCGCCGAGCTTGCCCTCGAGCCCGCGCACGCCGAAGCCGCCGGGCACACACACGGCGTCGACGTCCGCGAGCGCCACCGCCGCGCCCTCGGGGGTGGCGCACTCGTCCGCGGCCACCCAGCGGATGCCCACCTTGGCCCGGTGGGCGAAGCCACCGGCGCGCAGCGCCTCGGTGACGGACAGGTAGGCGTCCGGCAGGTCCACGTACTTGCCCACGAGCGCCACCGTGAGCTCGTGCTCCGGGTGGTGCACGGCGTCCATGAGGGCATCCCACGCGGTCCAGTCCACGTCCTTGAACTTCAGGTCCAGGGACTGCACCACGTGGGCGTCGAGGCCCTGGTCGTGGATGACGCGGGGGATGTCGTAGATGGAGGGGGCGTCGGCGCAGTTGACGACGGCGTCCTGCGGGACGTCGCACATGCGGGCGATCTTGCCGCGGACATCGTCGGGGACGGCCCGGTCCGAGCGCAGCACGATCGCGTCCGGCTGGATGCCGATCGAGCGCAGGGCGGCCACGGAGTGCTGGGTGGGCTTGGTCTTGAGCTCCTGCGAGGGGCCGATGTACGGCACGAGGGAGACGTGCAGGAAGAAGACGTCGTCGCGGCCGACGTCCTGGCGGACCTGGCGGGCGGCCTCGAGGAAGGGCTGCGACTCGATGTCGCCGACGGTGCCGCCGATCTCCGTGATGATCACGTCCGGGGCGGGGCGGTCGCCGCGGGGCTCCGCGGGCAGGCGCATCCGGCGGCAGATCTCGTCGGTGATGTGCGGGATGACCTGGACGGTGTCCCCGAGGTACTCGCCGCGGCGCTCGCGGGCGATCACGGTGGAGTACACCTGGCCGGTGGTCACGTTGTCCAGGCCGTCGAGGTCCTCGTCGAGGAAGCGCTCGTAGTGGCCGATGTCCAGGTCCGTCTCGGCGCCGTCCTCGGTGACGAACACCTCGCCGTGCTGGAACGGGTTCATGGTGCCCGGGTCCACGTTGAGGTAGGGGTCGAGCTTCTGCATCACCACCCTGAGCCCGCGCGCCTTGAGCAGGTGGCCGAGCGAGGAGGCCGTGAGCCCCTTGCCGAGGGAGGAGGCGACACCGCCGGTCACGAACACGTGACGGGTGACGCGCGTGGACGTCTGAGTACGAGAAGTTCGTTTCACCACGGATTTTGAGCGTATCAGGTGCGGGGCTCAGCGCGCGCGCGGATGCGCGGCGGAGTAGACCTCGCGCAGGGAGTCCACGGTGACGAGGGTGTACACCTGCGTGGTGGTCACGGACGCGTGCCCGAGCAGCTCCTGGACCACGCGGACGTCCGCGCCGCCGGCCAGCAGGTGCGTGGCGAAGCAGTGGCGCAGGGTGTGGGGCGAGACGTCCGCCTCGAGGCCGGCGCGCTCGGCCGCCCGCTTCAGCACGGCCCACGCGGACTGCCGGGAGAGCCGGCCCCCGCGGGCGTTGACGAACAGGGCGGGCGTGGAGCGTGTGACTCCCGTCATGATCGTGGGCCGTCCCCGCACCAGCCATGCGTCGAGCGCGGCGGCCGCGTAGGAGCCGATCGGCACCACGCGCTCCTTGGACCCCTTGCCGAACAGGCGGACCACGGGCTGGCCGCCGTCGTCCCCGGTCTGCGCGAGCCCCACCACGTCGTCGACGTCGAGGCCGACCACCTCGGAGATGCGGGCGCCGGTGCCGTAGAGGAACTCGAGCAGCGCGCGGTCCCGCAGTCCGGCGGGGGTGTCGACGGGCACGGCCTCCAGCAGCGCCGTCACCTGCTCCACGGGGAGCGCCTTCGGCAGGCGGTCGCCCGGCTTCGGCGGGTGGACGTCGCGGGCGGGGTCGGCGGGCGTGAGTCCCTCGAGGGCCCAGAACCGGTGCAGGCCGCGCACGGCCGCGAGCACGCGGGCCGCCGAGCGGACCGCGAGGGGCCGCCCGCCGTCCTCGCCGGTGCCCAGCGCCCGCAGGAAGCCGGAGACGTGGCCGGGGTCGACGTCGGCGGGGGCGCGCACCCCGTGGGCTTCGAGCCAGCGGCGGTAGCGCTCGAGGTCGCGGCGGTAGGCGGCCAGCGTGTTCGCGGCGAGGCCCCGCTCGACGGCCAGGTGCTCCAGGTGGCGGCGGAACGGGGCCGCGAGCGCGGACTCCGCGCCCCGGCCCCCACGGCTCCCACGGGCCTCGGCCTCGCCGCTCCCCCGGGCGGCCGGGTCGGTGCTCACGCGGGCCAGTCCGCCCCGGGGCCGTGGCGGTCCGGGACGAAGGGGGCGTCCACGGGGCGCAGGCGCCGCCACCCCTGGGCGCGGTGGGCGCACAGGGCGAGGATCGCCACGACCGTGGAGGGGTTGTGCACGCGCCCATCCAGGACGGCGTCGGTCACCTCGTCGACGCCGACCCACACGAGCGGCATGGCGGCCTCCTCGTCCTGCCGGGTGTGCCGCTCGCCGTCGGGGATCTCTTCGATCTGACGGGCCAGGAACACGCGGATCGCCTCGCTGGAGCCGCCCGGGGTCGTGTAGTAGTCGACGAGGGTGTGCCACTCGCGGGCGCGCAGGTCGGCCTCCTCGGCCAGCTCACGGACGGCGACCTGGTGGAGGTCCTCCCCGTCCACGTCCCGCAGGCCCGCCGGGATCTCCCACAGCTCCATGCCCACGGGGTGGCGGTACTGGCGGACGAGGGCCACCTGCTCGCGGGGGCCGGTGGTGGTGAGCTTGGTGCGGACCGCGAGGATCGCCACGGCGCCCGGGTGCACCATCAGCTCCCGGGTCAGGGGATCCTGGGACTTGTCCGCCGGGTCCAGGCGGAACGACTCCCGGGCGATGTCCCACACTCGGCCTTCGTAGACGGTCTTCGACTTCTTCACCGGGCGGGGGACGTGCAGGTCGCGCAGGGGCGAGCGTCCCGCGGACGCGGGGATCTCAGGCATGGGGCGATCCTTTCATGTCGGGGCGGCGTCCGCGGACCGGGTCAGCCGCGTTCGCGGGCGGAGGACTCGAGCAGCTCCCGGGCGTGCTCGCGGGCCGCCGCGGAGTCCCCGTGCCCGGCGAGCATGCGGGCGAGCTCCTCGACCCGTTCGTCGGCCGTCAGCGTCACGACGTCGGAGGTGGTCACACCCGCGGCCGGGTCCGAGTTCTTCTCCACCCGCACGTGCCGGTCCGCGTAGGCGGCGACCTGGGGCAGGTGCGTCACGGCGATGACCTGCACGTGGCGGGCGAGCCGGGCCAGGCGGGCCCCGATCCGCACGGCGGCCTCACCGCCCACGCCGGCGTCGACCTCGTCGAACACGAAGGTGGGCACCGGGTCCGTGGCGGCCAGGACCACCTCGAGGGCGAGCATCACGCGGGAGAGCTCGCCGCCGGAGGCGCCGCGGCCCAGGGGCCGGGGCTCGACGCCCGCGTGGGGGCGCAGGGCGAGCGTGACGTCCTCAGCGCCGTACGGGCCGAGACCGTCCCCGGCGACCGGCGTCAGTCCCACGTGGAAGGAGGCGTCCGGCATGAACAGGGCGTGCAGCTCCTCGGTCACCGCGGTCTCGAGCCGCTCGGCGGCCGCGGTGCGCAGGGCGGTGAGGGTCGCGGCCCGTTCGCGCAGCGCGGCGTCGAGCCGGTCGACCTCCGCCTCGAGCTCCTCGAGGCGGCCGGAGTCGCCCTGCAGCTCGTCCAGGCGCGGACGCTGGGTCCGGGCCCAGTCGATCACGTCGGCGAGCTCCGGCCCGTAGAGCCGCTGCAGTCGTGTGAGCTCGGCCAGCCGCGACTGGGCCGCGTCGAGGTCGGAGGCCGCGTCGGCGTCCAGGTCAGCGGTGTAGCGGGCCAGGTCGCCGGCGATGTCCGTGAGCACGACGGCGGCCTCGGCCAGGCGCGCGGCCGCGGCGGCGAGCTCGGGGTCGTCGCCGGGGGCGGCGAGCACGGCCTGCTGCGCCGCCTCCACGAGGCTGACGGCGCCGGGGGTCTCGTCCATCGTGTCCACGTCGGGGCCGGCCAGTCGGGCGTGTGCCTCCCCGGAGGCGGCGCGCAGCTCCTCGACGTCCTCGAGCCGGCGGATGAGAGCCCGCAGCTCCTCGTCCTCGCCCTCCTGCGGCTCGGCGAGGTCGATCTCCTCGAGCGAGCGCTGGAGCGCCTCGGCTTCGCGGGCCCGCTCTTGGCGGTGGGCGGTGAGCTCCTCGCGCTCCCGACGCGCGGCGGTCCAGGCGGCGTGGTCCGCGCGGTAGGCGCGCAGGGCCGCGGCGAGCTCGGCGCCACCGAACGCATCGAGGGCGTGCCGCTGGGCGTCGGCGCCCTGGAGGCGGACCTGGTCGTTCTGGCCGTGCACGGCCACGAGGGTCGCCCCGATCTCGGCGAGCAGGCCGACGGGCACGGTCCGCCCGCCGGCGGCGGCGCGCGAGCGGGTCCCCTCCCCGGACGCCGTGACGCTGCGGCTCAGGACGAGCTCCCGGACGCCCTCGTCGGCCTCGTCCAGCACGGCCCCGGCGTCCTCGGCGAGGGCGAGCGCGGCGTGCGCCTCGGGCAGGCGGACGCCGGCGTCCACGACGGCACGGGACGAGCCCCGGCGGACCGCGCCCGCGTCGGCGCGAGCGCCGAGCAGCAGGCCCAGGGCGGTGACCACCATGGTCTTGCCGGCGCCGGTCTCGCCGGTGACGACGGTGAAGCCGGGGTCCAGGTCCACGGTGGCCTCGCCGATCACGCCGAGCCCCGAGATCCTCAGATGGTCGATCATGCGTCCTCCCCGGGGTGACGCGCCCCGCGGTCGCGGTGGCGCTGGATGTCCGCGGGCGAGAGCACCGACAGCGGCATGGTGGCCGGTTCGACGACGTCGGGACGCGGCCCCGCGTGCCGCGGCTCGACGGTCTCCACCGCGTGGAGCACGCCCGCCCGCTCCTGGGCGGTGACGGGGCCGCGCCAGCCGTCCGTGGGCAGCCGGAACTTGCGCACGAGCCGTTCCGCGAAGGGCGTCGGGTTGAGACGGGCCAGGCGCACCGGCTCCGCCGACCGGGACACCTCGATCCGGGCCTGCGGCGGCAGTTCGACGGTGCGCCGGCCGTCACACCACAGCACACCGGTCTCGCGGGTGCGGGTGAGCACGTCCACGCCGATCGTGGAGCGCGGACCCACCACGAGGGGGCGGGTGAACAGGGCGTGGGCGCTGATGGGCACGCACAGCAGGGCCTCCACGGAGGGCCACACCACGGGGCCCCCGGCGGAGAAGGCGTAGGCCGTGGAGCCGGTGGGGGTGGCCAGCACGACGCCGTCGCAGCCGAAGGACGTCAGCGGCGAGTTGTCCACGGAGACGACCACCTCGAGCATCCGCTCCCGGTGGGACTTCTCCACGGAGGCCTCGTTGAGGGCCCACGTGCGGGCCACCTCGCGGCCCTCCACGTGCACGACGACGTCCAGGGCCATGCGCTCGATCACCACGTAGGACTCCGAGGCGATCGCCTGGACGGTGCGGTGCAGGTCGGTGCGCTCGGACTCGGCGAGGAAGCCGACGTGGCCCAGGTTCACCGCCAGCAGCGGCACGTTGTAGCCGCGGACGAAGTCGGCCGCCCGCAGCACCGAGCCGTCGCCGCCGAGGACGAGGCCGAGGGTGATGTCCTCGAGCTCGCAGTCGACCCCGAGGGTCTCCGGCGCGAACTCCGGGGGGTCCCCCGCGGCCGCGCGGATGGCGGCCACGTCCTGTTCGAGCATGACGGTGACCAGGCCCTCCTCCGCGAACATGCGGGTGGCCTGCAGCGCCGCGCTGATGGCGTCCTCGCGGCCCGTGTGGGTCAGGACGAGGATGCGACGTCCGGGGGTGTAGGGCATGGTTCCTTCCGCGAGCCGGGGTGCCGGGCACTGCGCTCCAGGATAGCCACGAGACCGGACACGCGAACCGGTGGCCCCGCGCCCGTGGACGGGCGGTGTCCCCCGGTCGGGGGTCAGGACCAGTCGATGTGGGCGCCCCGGACCCACCCGGCGGCGCGCTCGCCGGCGGGCGGGGCCGGGCTCGTCCCGCCTGCCGGGTTGTCGGCCGCGGTGGCGTCGGGACGGCGGAGCCGCAGGAAGAACTCGGCGTTCCCGTCCTGTCCGGCCAGGCCGGATCGGGCGAGGCCGCGCGGTGCGAGGCCGGCGCCCAGCGCGGCCGCGGTCACACCCACGACGGCGTGGCGGCGGGCGTCGGGATCGGTCACGACACCGGAGCGCGGCAGGGCGCGCCGCCCGACCTCGAACTGGGGCTTGACCATGAGCAGTAGCTCGGCGCCGGGTCGGCACACGCTCGCGAGCGGGGCGAGGACGAGGCGCAGCGAGATGAAGGACAGGTCGGAGACCACCAGGTCCACCGGACCGTCGATGTCCTCGGCCGTGAGGTCGCGGATGTTGAGCCCCTCGCGCACGAGGACGCGGGGGTCGGCCCGGACGGGCGGGGCCAGCTGGTTGTGGCCCACGTCGACGGCGGCCACCCGTTCGGCGCCCCGCTCGAGGAGGACCTGGGTGAATCCGCCGGTGGAGGCCCCGGCGTCGAGCGCTCGGCGGCCGGCCACGCCCACGTCCGGGAATGCCTCGAGTGCGCTGACGAGCTTGTGGGCCGCACGGGAGACGTACCGCGGGCCCGGGTCGCGCAGGCGCAGGGTGGCGTCGGCGGCCACGCGGTCGGCGGGCCGGCGCACCGGGCGGCCGTCGAGGAGCACCTGTCCCGCGCGGATGAGCGCCGCGCCCTCCGTGCGGGAGCGTGCCAGGCCCCGAGCGGCCAGGGCGACGTCGGCGCGTGCGGTCTCAGCCACGCCGTGGGTCCGCGGAGGCCTCGGCCCCGCCGGCGAGCAGAGCGGGCAGGTGCGCACGGACCCACGTCGGCCGGTCTGGCCCGGGGGCGGCGGCCGCGGTCTCGCGCGTGTCGATGCCGGTCAGGACGAGCACCGTGTCGAACCCCGCCGCGTTGCCGCCGCGGATGTCCGTGTCCAGGCGGTCGCCGACCACGAGGGGACGGGCCAGGCCGAGGGCGTCGGCCGCCGTCCGGAACAGTCGTGGCTCGGGCTTGCCCGCCGCGACGGGCGCGGTGCCGGTGGCCCGGCCCACCGCCTCGACGAGGGCCCCGTTGCCGGGGGCGATCCCCTCCGCGCGCGGGATCGAGGTGTCCAGGTTGGTGGCGACCCAGGTGGCCCCGGCGCGCACGGCGTACGCGGCCTCCGCCAGATCGGCCCAGCCGAGACCGGGGTCGAAGCCCTGGATCACCGCGTCGGGACACTGCGCCGCGGACGCGACCACCTCGTAGCCCCGCTCCTCGACCACGGCGCGCAGGTACGCCGAGCCGACCACGAGCACCCGGCCGGTCCGGCGGCCGAGCGTCTCCTCGAGCAGGTCGACGCCCGCCGGTGCGGAGCCGAAGACCTGCCCCGCCTCCGCGGGCACCCCGAGCGTGCGGAGATGCTCGGCCACGGACTCCGGCGCGCGAGAGGCGTTGTTCGTCACGAACCCGACCGGCACGCCGCGTTCCTGCAGCGTCGACAGCGTCTCGACCGCCCCGGCGATCGCACCGTCTCCGGCGTACACGACGCCGTCCAGGTCGCACAGCAGCCCGTCGTGACCGTCGAAGAACGTGGTGCTCACCGCTCGTCTGCCTCCGGGGCCTCGAGGTCGTCGAACAGCGACAGCTGGTTCGGGTCGACCTCGTCCGGCGTGTCGACGGCGGCCGGCGGCTCCGCGACGGCCTCTTGTCGGGGCACCAAGGTCGGCTCCGCGGCGGCCTCCGGCTCCTCGGCCGGGGATCCGTCCGCCGTCGGCTCCGCACCGGCCTCGGCCGCATACCGCTCGTGGCGCCGTTCGCGGGGGGACGGGCGGCGGTTCCGGGGGTCCTCGACCGGCTCGGTGTCCACGTCGATGATCTCTGGGTCCGCGAACCCGCCCACGCCGAGGGCCTTCTCCGCGACGCGCACGGCACGCGCCCACAGCCGAGCCTCGTCGCGGCGCCCCAGGGCGAGCAGCACGTCGGCCTGGCGCTGGAACAGCCGGGGAGAGAAGGGGTAGCCGCGCCGACGGTCCAGTTCCGGGATCTGCAGGGCCTCATGGGCACCCTGGAGGTCGCCGGCGTCCTCGCGGATGCCGGAGACGACCATGGCCAGCTCGGCCCGCGCCGCGCGGTCCAGACGCGAGGCATCCACCTCGGCGGCCAGCTGCAGGGCCTTCTCCGTGCGGCCGAGGGCACGCTCGCTGTCCACCTGCGCGGCGATGTGGGTGTCGTCGCCCGTCATGCGCCGGTAGGTGCGGAACTCGCGCAACGCGTCGGCGTACTCCCCCGCCGCGTAGGCGGTGAGCGCGACGGCCTCGCGCACGCGTGACAGGCGGCCGCCCTTGCGGGACGCGGCGAGGGCGTGCTGGAACGCCAGCGTCGGGTCGACGTCCAGGTAGCGACCGGCCATCACCAGGTGCTTGGCGACCCAGCTGGCAGCACGCTCGTCAAGGCCGTTGATCTCCTTGAGCGTGCCGCGGTCGAGCTCCTTGCCCGTCACGTCCGGGTCGATGTCCGGGGAGCGCTCCTGGTCCGCACGATTCGCCGCTCGGAGGTCACCGGGATTGTGCGCGGGTCGTTCGGCGCGGTCCTCGCGACGAGGGCCCGTCGGCGCACCGCGGCGCTCGGGCCGCCCGCCATCCTGGCCCGGGCCGCGCCGGCGGTCCTCGGAGGTGGGGCGGAAGCGACGCCGCGCGCCGTCGCGACCGAACTCCTCGCGACGCGGGCCACGGTCACCGGCCCCGTCCTGACGACGCGGACCGTCTGCGGAGCCACGACGACGGTCCTCGTGAGGCCCGCCGGAGCGGCGCCGGTCACCGGCACCGCTGCGAGGACGTCCGTCGCGGTCTCCACCACGACGCCGGCCATCACCACCACGGGGCCCGCGGCCCTCGGAACCACGGTCCTCGCGGCGCTCTCGGGGGGTGTCCTCAGCCATGGTGTCCTTCCTGGGCGTCACGCCGCGATGATCCGCGGGAACGCAGTCTCTGTTCCTCATGCGCCGGCCTCACGGCCGGGTCCTCAGGAGACCAGGCTAGTGCCCGGAGCCTGTGGCGGACCGTCCTCTCGGAGAAACAGTCCAGA
>NZ_JBHNYP010000031.1:0-27970 GCF_054960655.1 Micrococcus sp. PSi08
TTTTTTTTTTTTAATAGCGGGGGGGGGGGGGGCCGGCGGGCTGGGGGGGGGCGGGCGCCCCCGCGGCCGGGGCGGCGGGCGTGGAACCGGGCTTGGCGGCGGACTTGCCGGCACCCGGGTAGGCGTTGCGCAGCTTCTTGACCACCGGGGGCTCGATGGTGGACGAAGCCGAGCTGACGAACTCGCCGAGGTCCTTGAGCGTGCTCAAGGCCTCCTTCGAGGTGATGCCGAGCTCCTTGGCGAGCTCATGGACGCGGACCTTGGCCACGGTTCTCCTGTTCTGGCCCCACGGGCCGGAACGGAGCCGCTCGGGCTGTCCGTCTCAGCGCGTCCTGGGACCGTTGACGTTGCTCCAGGCCGTCGCGCGCACCACCAGGGCACGCGCACCACGGCCTGCCTGATAGCAGGGGGTGAAGTTCATCGCTGGGCACTCATGCTTCAGTGCTCATCGGGTACGCATCAGATCTCTGACCCGCCTTCATCTGTCGGTCTGTCAGCCGGTGCCTCCGCGGTGCGGACCAGCGCGTCGGCGTCGACGGCGGACCGGAAGGCCCGCCCGAACGCGCGGCGGCGCAGGGCGAGGTGGAGGCAGTCCTCGCCGGGGTGCAGCCACGCACCCCGGCCGGGACGGCGTCGTTCCGGGTCCCAGACGACGGATGGGGGTTCCGTCGAGGAGTCCAGGGCGACGCGCACCAGCTCTTGCCGGTCCGCCCTCGATCGGCATCCGATGCAGGTGCGCACGACCGTCCGAGACGTCATGCGTTCACCCCTCACGGGCGTCGGATCGAGAAAGGACCTCATCCATCCTAGCGCGTCCGGGCCCGGATCTGTTCCCGGGGACGGTCAGCGGCCCGGGGCGGAGGTGGTGACCCCGTCGCCGACGATGTCGATCCGCCAGCCCGTGAGCTTGGCCGCGAGGCGGGCGTTCTGGCCCTCCTTGCCGATGGCCAGGGACAGCTGGTACTGCGGCACCACGGCGCGGGCCGAGTGCTGGTCCGCGTCGAGGATCTCCACCGAGACGGTCGTGGCGGGCGAGAGGGCGTTGGCGATCATCGCGGCGGGGTCGTCCACGTGGTCGATGATGTCGATCTTCTCGTCGTTGAGCTCCGTCATGACGGCGCGCACGCGGCTGCCCATCTCGCCGATGGAGGCGCCCTTGGCGTTCACCCCGGGGCGGGTGGCGCGCACGGCCATCTTGGTGCGGTGGCCGGCCTCGCGGGCCAGCGCCGTGATCTCGACCGAGCCGTCCGCGATCTCCGGGACCTCGAGCTCGAAGAGCTTGCGCACGAGGCCGGGGTGCGAGCGGGACACCGTGACGGACGGTCCCTTGGCGCCACGCGTCGCGGAGACCACGTAGACGCGGATCCGGCGGCCGTGGGCGTAGTCCTCGCCGGGCACCTGCTCGGGCGGCGGGAGGACGGCCTCGAGGGTGCCGAGGTTCACCTGGACCATGTGGCGGTTCAGGCCCTGCTGGATGACGCCGGAGACGAGCTCGCCCTCCTTGTCCTTGAACTCGCCGAGGACCTTGTCGTCGTCCTCCTCGCGCATGCGCTGGATCATCACTTGGCGCGCCGTGGAGGCGGCCACCCGGCCGAAGCCGTTCGGGGTGTCGTCGAACTCGCCGATGGGCGTGTCGTCCTCGTCCAGCTCCGTGGCCCACACGGTGACGTGGCCGGTCGCGCGGTCGATCTCCACGCGGGCGCGCTTCAGGGCCCCCGGGGTGCGGTGGTACGCCATGAGCAGGGCCTGCTCGATGGTGGGGATGAGGCGGTCCATCGGGATCTCCCGCTCCGCCTCCAGCATGCGCAGCGCGCTCATGTCGATGTCCAACTCATGCCTCCGTGTGCTCGGCCGTGTCCTCGCCCGCGGCGGCGTCGGCGTCGCCGGCCTGCTGAGCGGGGCTCCACTCTACCTGCACGATCGCCGGACCGAGACGGTTGAGGGCGACCCGCTCGGCGGGCAGCTCCTTGGCCTTCATGCCCTTCTTCGCGGGCGGGCGCACCACGGCCAGCTCGACGTCGTCGTCCGTCACGTCCCTCACGCGGGCCGTCACGGGCGCGGCGCCGTCGACCGAGACCTCGACGAGACGGCCGACGTTGCGGGCGAAGTGGCGGGGCTCGGTGAGCGGGCGGTCCACGCCCGCGGTGGTGACCTCCAGCAGGTACTCCCCCGCGCCGACGCCGGGCACGTGGTCGCCCAGGGCGTCGAGGGCGGCGGAGACCCGGCCGGAGAGGCGGGCGACGTCGTCCAGGCTCAGGCCCTGGGTGCCCGAGGCGCGGTCGAGGACCACCTCGACGGTGCGGTGCTCGGCGGTGCCCGTGGCACGCACCTGCTCCACCACCACGTCGTCGGCCGCCAGGGCCTCCTCGACGCGGGTGCGCAGCTCGGCGAGGTCGTCGCGGCGGTCGGTGCTGTCCATGGGGTGCCTCACTCGTCGGGTCGGGGCCGCCGCGTCACGCGGGCGGGGGCCGGGGTCGGGATCCGGGGCCGAGCCTACCGGCGGCCCACGGCGGGGCCGAGTGCTCCCGGCCGGGTCGGACGGGCCGCGGTCAGCCCAGCAGCGGGGCGAGGGTGTCCGCGCCGACCTTGACGATGAGCGCGGCCACCACCATGAGGTACACCACGCGGATGAAGCCGGTGCCGCGGGCGATCGCCATGCGGGCCCCCACGTAGCCGCCCACGAGGTTGGCCGCGCCGAGCAGCAGCCCCAGGCCCAGCACCGCGTGCCCCGAGGGCACGAAGTACGCGAGCGCGCCGAGGTTGGTCGCGAGGTTGACCACCTTCGCCTGTGCCGAGGCGTGCAGGAAGTCGAACTTGAGCAGCAGCACCAGCCCCAGGATGAGGAACGTGCCCGTGCCGGGGCCGAGGACGCCGTCGTAGAAGCCCACCGCCGCGCCGAGCGCCACGGCCCGGGCCAGCGCGGTGCTCCGCCGCGGTCTCACGCCGGCGACCTGTCCGAGGCCCGGGCGCACGGCCGTGAACACGGCGACGGCGATCAGCGCCACCAGGATCACGGGCCGGATCACGCCGGCCGGCAGATGCGCGGCGACCACGGCCCCGCCCAGGGCCGCCGCGAAGGCGACGGCGGCCATCGGCAGTGCGGTGGACAGGTCCTGCCGCAGGCGCCGCCGGTAGGTGAGCGCCGACGTCGCCGTGCCGAACACCGAGCCGAGCTTGTTGGTGGCCAGGGCCTGGATCGGGCTCAGCCCGGGCACGAGCAGCAGGGCCGGCAGCTGCAGGAGCCCGCCCCCGCCCACGACGGCGTCGATCCAGCCCGCCGCGAAGCCCGCGGCGAGCACGAGGACGAGCAGCCCGGCGGTCAGCTCGACGGCGCCGAACCACTCAGCGCCCGTCGCGCACCTCCGCGAGCACCGCCGCGACGGCCCCGTCCACGGGCACGGGGCGCGCCTCGCCGGTGGCACGGTCCTTGAGCTCGAGCTCGCCGTCCGCCAGGCCGCGGCCGATCACCACGGTGGTGGGCACGCCGATGAGCTCGGCGTCCTTGAACTTCACGCCCGGGCTGACCTTCGGACGGTCGTCCACGAGCACGGTCAGGCCCTCGGCCTCGAGGCCCGCGGCGAGGGTCTCGGCGGCGGCGAGGCCGTCCTCGCCCTTCGTGGCGACGACGACGTGCACGTCCGCCGGGGCCACCGCGCGCGGCCACGCCAGGCCCTTGTCGTCGTGGTAGCGCTCGGCGATCGCGGCGACGGCGCGCGTGATGCCGATGCCGTAGGAGCCCATGGTCACCACGACCTGCTTGCCGTGGACGTCGAGGACCTTCAGGTCGAGGGCCTCGGCGTACTTGCGGCCGAGCTGGAAGATGTGGCCCATCTCCATGCCGCGGCGGGTGTGCAGCGGGCCGGAGCCGTCGGGGGCCTCGTCGCCCTCACGCACCGCGGTGGCCTCGAGCACGCCGTCCCACGTGAAGTCGCGGCCGGCCACGAGGCCGAACACGTGGCGCTGGTCCGCGTTCGCGCCGGTGATCCACGCCGTGCCGGGGGCGATGCGCGGGTCCACGAAGAAGGGCAGGCCCGAGACGGAGTCCTCCGCGCCGAGCACCGGGGTGCCCTCGACCGCGTCGACGGCCGCGGGGCCGATGTAGCCCTTCACCAGGGCCGGGTGCGCGGCCAGGTCCGCGGCGGTCGCGGCCTCGAGCGTGGGCTCGCCGACCACGCCGAGTGCCGGGCCCACGGAGGCCTCGAGACGCTTGAGGTCCACCTCCCGGTCGCCGGGCACGCCCACGACGAACGGGCGGCGCTCACCGCCGTCCACCACCGCGGTGACCACGACGCACTTGAGCGTGTCCGCGGCGGTCCACGGCTCGCCGTCGCGCGGGGCCAGCTGGTTGGCGACGTCCACGAGCGCGGCGATGGTGGTGGAGACCGGGGTGTCCTTGACCTCGGCGGCGGGCAGGACCGCCATGGCCGCCTCGTCCAGCGGGGCGGGGGCCACCGTGGTGACGGCCTCGACGTTGGCGCGGTAGCCGCCGTCGGACTCGACGAAGGTGTCCTCGCCCACCTCGGTGGGGTGCAGGAACTCCTCGGAGCGGGAGCCGCCCATCGCACCGGAGGTGGCCCGCACCGGCACGACCTCGAGGCCGAGGCGGTCGAAGATCCGCAGGTAGGCGGCCCGGTGGGCCTCGTACGCGGCGTCCAGGCCGGCGTCGTCCACCGTGAAGGAGTAGGAGTCCTTCATGATGAACTCGCGCCCGCGCAGCAGGCCGGCGCGCGGGCGGGCCTCGTCCCGGTACTTGGTCTGGATCTGGTACAGGTACGCGGGCAGGTCCTTGTACGAGGAGTACAGGTCCTTCACCAGGAGCGTGAACATCTCCTCGTGCGTGGGGGCCAGGAGGTAGTCGTTGCCCCTGCGGTCCTGCAGGCGGAACAGCCCGTCGCCGTACTCATCCCAGCGCCCCGTGGCCTCGTAGGGCTCCCGCGGCAGCAGCGCCGGGAAGTGCACCTCCTGGGCGCCGATCGCGTCCATCTCCTCGCGCACGATCCGCTCCACCTTGGCCAGCACCTTCAGGCCCAGCGGCAGCCACGAGTAGATGCCCGGGGCCGCGCGACGGATGTACCCGGCACGGACGAGGAGCCTGTGGCTCGCCACCTCGGCCTCCGCCGGGTCGTCGCGCAGGGTGCGCAGGAACAGGGTGGACATGCGCAGGGGCATGACGGGGCCTCCTCGGACGGGCTCGCGCGGTCGGGGCGGCGCGCGGGACGGGACGACGCCGGCACGGGGTGCCCGGCGTCCTGACCGCCGATCCTATCGCCCGCGCAGGGCCCGCCGGGTCAGTACAGGACGGTCGCGAACGTGCCGCGCCGCTCGAACCCCACGCGCTCGTACGTGCGCAGCGCGGGGGTGTTGTACGCGTTGACGTAGAGGCTGACCACGGGAGCCTGGAGGCGCACGTAGTCCACGACGGCGGCCATCGCTGACACCGCCAGCCCTCGGCCGCGCGCGGCGGGGGCCATCCACACGCCCTGGATCTGGGCGCACCGGGAGGAGAGCAGCCCGATGTCCGCCTTGAAGCGCAGCGGGCCGCCCGCGTCGCGCGGGCCCGGGTCGATGAAGACGCGCCCGGCGTGGATCAGCCGCTCGACGCGGTCCCGGTACTGGGCCGCGCCGCCGGTGAACGGGGAGAAGCCGAGCTCCTCCTCGAACATCGCCGCGCTGGCCGGCAGGACGCGCGCGAAGTCGCGTGGCTGCGCCTGCACCACGGACGGGTTCGGGTCGATCCCCCCGGCCGTGCCCAGCACGAGCAGCGGCTGGTCGGGGCGCACGGACCGGGACCGGTGGCCCGCGGCGGCGAGGGCCTCGCCGGCGGCCAGCACGGGACCGGCCGGGCCGTAGATCGACCCGTACCGGCGGCGCAGCGCGGCGGCCGCCGCGCCGAGCGCCTCCGCGTCGCCCGGCGCCCAGCCCGCGTCCGGGGCCTCGGACGCGGCGACCGGCACCACGTTCGAGCCGATCCAGACGGCCGCGCGCAGCGCGCCGGCGCCCGGGGCGTCGTCGTCGATCCCGAGGAACAGGGTGCCCGCCGCTCCCCCGCGCGGGCCGGCCAGGCGGCCCGCCTCGAGCAGGGAGTCCACGAACACGTTGGACACGGGGGCGCGGGCGGACAGGGCCGCGAGCGCGGCGGTGTCCGCGTCGGTCAGCAGGCGGACGCGGTCACCCGTGGCGGCCCGGACCTCCCGGTCAGTGGACGGAGACCACCGGGGCACCGGCGGCAGCCTGGTCACCGCCGTCCTCCCCCAGGTCCATCTCGCCGGCGATCCGGTTGGCCTCCTCGATGAGGGTCTCCACGATCTGGTCCTCGGGCACGGTGCGGATGACCTCGCCCTTGACGAAGATCTGGCCCTTGCCGTTGCCGGAGGCGACGCCGAGGTCGGCCTCGCGGGCCTCGCCCGGCCCGTTGACGACGCAGCCCATGACGGCCACCCGCAGCGGGACCTCGAGGTCCTGGAGGCCCTCGGTGACCTGCTCGGCCAGCGTGTACACGTCCACCTGGGCGCGGCCGCACGAGGGGCAGGAGACGATCTCGAGCTTGCGCTCACGCAGGTTCAGGGACTGCAGGATCTGCAGGCCCACCTTGACCTCCTCGACCGGCGGCGCGGAGAGGGAGACGCGGATGGTGTCACCGATGCCCTGGCCGAGCAGGTAGCCGAAGGCGGTGGCGGACTTGATGGTGCCCTGGAAGGCCGGGCCGGCCTCGGTGACCCCGAGGTGCAGCGGCCAGTCACCCTGCTCGGCGAGCAGCTCATAGGCGCGGGCCATGATCACCGGGTCGTTGTGCTTGACGGAGATCTTGAAGTCCTTGAAGCCGTGCTCCTCGAAGAGGGAGGCCTCCCAGACCGCGGACTCGACGAGGGCCTCCGGGGTGGCCTTGCCGTACTTCTTCAGCAGACGCGGATCCAGGGAACCGGCGTTGACGCCGATGCGGATGGAGGTGCCGTGGTCCGAGGCGGCCTGCGCGATCTCCTTGACCTTGTCGTCGAACTTCTTGATGTTGCCCGGGTTCACGCGCACGGCGCCGCAGCCGGCCTCGATCGCCGCGAACACGTACTTCGGCTGGAAGTGGATGTCCGCGATCACGGGGATGGTGGACTGCTGGGCGATGACCTTGAGGGCCTCGGCGTCCTTGTCCGTGGGGCAGGCCACGCGGACGATGTCGCAGCCGGCGGCCGTGAGCTCGGCGATCTGCTGCAGGGTCGCGCCGATGTCGTGCGTCTTGGTGGTGGTCATCGACTGCACCGAGACGGGGTGCTGCGAGCCGACGCCCACCGAGCCCACCTGGATCTGCCGGGTGGTGCGGCGCGGGGCCAGCACGGGCGGCGGGGCGGACGGCATTCCAAGGCTGACGGGCACGGGGGCGCTCCTCATGGGTTCTCGGGGTCGACGGCGCGGGGCCGCCGGGTTCTCCGGTCCATCCTAGGCGCGCGGGCGCCCCGGGGCGCGGGGCGACCGCCCACGGCGAACGGGCCGGGCTCAGAACAGCCGGACCGGCTCCACGATGTCCGCCACGATCAGGATGACGCCCATGAGCAGCATCGCCGCGCCCACCGCGTAGGTCAGCGGCAGCATGCGGGCCAGGTCGAACGGCCCCGGGTCGGGGCGGCCCGTGAGCCGGGCCCAGCCTCGGCGGACCGCCTCCCACAGGGCGCCGGCCACGTGGCCGCCGTCGAGCGGGAGCAGCGGGATGAGGTTGAACACCATGAGCGCCACGTTCACGCCCGCCAGCAGGGACAGCAGCAGGGCGGCCTTGTCCGTCAGCGTGGCCTGCTCGAGCGCCGCCGCCTCCCCGGCGATCCGTCCGACGCCCACCACGGACATCGGTCCGTCCGGGTCGCGCTCGGCCGGGGTCACCACGGCGACGGCGGTGTCCCACAGCCGCTGCGGCAGCACGAGGACGACGTCGACGACGCCCCGCACCTGCTGGGCCACGAGCGGGCCGGCGTCGAGCGGGGTGCCGCGGACCGTCTCGAGCTGCGCGCCCATGCCGATGAACCCGACCTCGTGGGTCGCGACGGTCCCGTCCGGGGCCCGCTCGGGCCGGCCCAGCGCGTCCGTCACGGGCCGTTCCGTCAGGCGCGGGGTCAGGGTGGCGCTCATCCGCTCGCCGTCGCGCTCCCATTCGATCCGGGTGGGCTGTCCGGCGCGGTCCCGGATCGCGGCGGAGAGGGCATCCCAGTCGGAGACCGGCTGCCCGTCGAAGGCGAGCACGGTGTCCCCGGGGCGCAGTCCCGCCTCGTGGGCGGGCCCGGCGGGATCGCCCGGGCGGCAGTCCCCTGTCCCGCCGGAGGCGGCGCGGGCCTGCTGCTCCTGCGTCGTGACCACGCACCGGAAGACCTCGGCGACGGTGGTGCTCGGCTGCGAGGTGCCCACCGTGGTGACCAGCAGGGCGGTGACGCCGAGGGCGATGAGCAGGTTCATGAACGGCCCGCCGAGCATGATCACCACGCGCTTCCACACCGGCAGAGCCAGGAAGCGGCGGTGCTCGTCGCCGGGGCGGACCTCCTCGGCGGCCTGGGCCCGGGCGTCGTCGGCGATGCGGCCCAGCTGCTGGACGAAGCCCGTGGACGCCGTGCGGGGCGTCTGCCCGGGCCGCGGCGGGGGCAGCATCCCGATCATCGCGACGTAGCCGCCCAGCGGGACGGCCTTGAACCCGTACTCCGTCTCCCCGCGGCGCCACGAGACGAGCGTCGGGCCGAAGCCGATCATGTACTGCGTGACGCGCACGCCGAAGAGCTTGGCCGGGACGAGGTGGCCGACCTCGTGCAGGGCGATCGAGACCGCCAGGCCCAGCGCGACCGCGAGGACGCCCGCGACGTACCAGAGGATCTCCACGACGGTCACCAGCGGGCCCGCGCCGCACGGCGCGCCCAGATCTCGGCGGCGAGCACGGCGTCCACGGTGAGCGCCGTCGGCGCGGGGTCGTGGCCGGCCGCGGCGAGCACGTCCTCGGGGGCGTAGTCGGCGACGACGGCGCGGACCGTGTCCACGATCCCGTCGAAGGGCAGGGCGCCGGCGTGGAAGGCGTCCACCGCCTCCTCGTTGGCGGCGTTGAACACGGCCATGTGGGTGGGCGAGGCGGCCGCCGCCTCCTTCGCGGCCCGCACGGCGGGGAAGGCCTCCTCGTCGAGGGGCTCGAAGGTCCAGGTGGCCGCCCGCGTCCAGTCGCAGGCCGGGGCCGCGCCCGGGAGCCGGCGCGGCCAGCACAGCCCGAGGGCGATGGGCAGGCGCATGTCCGGCGGGGAGGCCTGGGCGAGCGTGGACCCGTCGACGAACTCGACCATCGAGTGCACGACGGACTGCGGGTGGACCACGACGTCGATCCGGTCCAGGGGTACGTCGAACAGCAGGTGGGCCTCGATCACCTCGAGGGCCTTGTTCACGAGGGAGGCGGAGTTGGTGGTGACGACGCGGCCCATGTCCCACGTGGGGTGGGCGAGGGCCTGGGCGGGGGTGACCGCGTGCAGGGCGGCGCGGTCCAGGCCCCGGAACGGCCCGCCCGAGGCCGTGAGCACGAGGCGGCGGACCTCGTCCGCCGTGCCGCCGCGCAGCGCCTGCGCGAGCGCGGAGTGCTCGGAGTCCACCGGCACGAGCTGCCCTGGTGCCGCGGCGGCCTTCACGAGGGCCCCGCCGACGATGAGCGACTCCTTGTTGGCCAGGGCCAGGCGGTGGCCGGCGTGCAGCGCGGCGAGGGTGGGCCGCAGGCCGATCGAGCCCGTGATCCCGTTCAGCACGGTGTCGGCGCCGGGCCACGCGGCGATCTGCTCGGCGGCGCACGGACCGGTGAACAGCACGGGCCGGGGGGCCGGGCGCCCGAGGCGGGCGGCGGCGTCGGCGAGGGCGGCCCGCAGCTCCCCCTCCCCCGCCGCGGCGGAGCCC
The DNA here is from genome assembly GCF_054960655.1 of Micrococcus sp. PSi08. NCBI lineage: Bacteria > Bacillati > Actinomycetota > Actinomycetes > Micrococcales > Micrococcaceae > Micrococcus > Micrococcus sp. PSi08. The sequence goes on from NZ_JBHNYP010000031.1 coordinate 9,889, forward strand.
ACCGCCTCGACCTCGAAGCGCACGGCCTGCTCGGCCAGCAGGGTCGTGTTCGCCCCGCCCGCGAGCGCGACGGCCCGGAGCCGGGCGGGGTCCTGGGCGATCACGTCGAGGCCCTGGGTGCCGATCGAGCCCGTGGAGCCGATCAGGGCGACGGCGCGCGGGACGCCGCCGTCGTGCGCCGGGGCGGGGGCGGGAAGCGTGTAGTCGGTGAGGGATCCGTGCGTCACCCCGCCATGATGCCAGCCGGGCCTGGACACGGACGGGGGGGCCGGCCGGACGGACGCCGCACCGCGACGTCCCGCCCCGCCGGCCCCCGTGGGACCGGGTCAGCTGCGGATCAGTGCTGCACCGGCTTTTCGGCGCCGATGCCGGTGAGGGAGCGGACCTCCATCTCGGCCTGCTTGTCCGGGTCCTCGGCACGCGACGAGGTCACCGAGCCGAGCCAGCCGAGGAAGAAGGCCAGCGGGATGGAGACGATGCCCGGGTTCTTCAGCGGGAACACCGCGAAGTCCGCGCCCGGGATCATCGAGGTCGGCGTCCCGGACATCACCGGGGACAGGACGATCAGGATGATCGCGGAGAGCAGTCCGCCGTACATCGACCACACCGCGCCGCGGGTGGTGAAGCGCCGCCAGAACAGGGAGTACAGGATGGTCGGCAGGTTCGCCGAGGCCGCCACCGCGAAGGCGAGCGCCACGAGGAACGCCACGTTCTGGCCCTGGGCGGCGATGCCGCCGACGATCGCCAGGACGCCGATCACCACTACGGTGATCTTGCCGATCCGCACCTCCTCCTGCGGGGTGAGCGGGTGCTTGGCGATCACGGAGCCGTACACGTCGTGGGCGAAGGACGCCGCCGCCGTGATGGCCAGGCCCGCGACCACCGCGAGGATGGTGGCGAACGCGACCGCCGAGATCAGGCCCAGCAGGATGGAGCCGCCGAGCTCGAACGCCAGCAGCGGGGCTGCGGAGTTCTGCCCGCCGGGCGCGGCCAGGATGCGCTCGGGACCGATCAGCGCGCCGGCGCCGTAGCCCAGCACGAGGGTGAACAGGTAGAACGCGCCGATGAGGACGATGGCCCACACCACGGACTTGCGCGCCTCCTTGGCGGTGGGCACCGTGTAGAACCGCATGAGCACGTGCGGCAGGCCGGCCGTGCCGAGCACGAGCGCGAGGCCCAGGGACACGAAGTCGAGGCGGGTCAGCGCGCTGGCGCCGTACTGCAGGCCCGGCTCGAGGATCGCCTCGCCCTTCGGGTTCTTCTCGACGGCGGCCCCCAGCAAGGCGTTGAAGTCGAAGCCGAACAGGGCCAGCGTCCACACGGTCATGATCCCCGCGCCGGCGATCAAGAGGACCGCCTTGATGATCTGCACGTATGTGGTGCCCTTCATGCCGCCGATCAGCACGTAGACGATCATGAGCACGCCCACGATCACGATCACGAGGGCCTGGCCGGCCCGGTCGTTGATGTTCAGCAGCAGGGCCACGAGGCCGCCGGCGCCGGCCATCTGGGCCAGGAGGTAGAAGAGGCAGACGGCCATGGTGCCGAAGGCGGCCGCGATGCGCACGGGTCGCTGCTGCAGGCGGAAGGACAGCACGTCCGCCATGGTGAACTTGCCGGTGTTGCGCAGCAGTTCGGCCACCAGCAGCAGGGCCACGAGCCACGCCACGAGGAAGCCGATGGAGTAGAGGAAGCCGTCGTAGCCGTAGAGGGCGATCGCGCCCACGATGCCCAGGAACGAGGCCGCGGAGAGGTAGTCACCCGCGATGGCCGTGCCGTTCTGGGTGCCGGAGAAGCCGCGGCCGCCGGCGTAGTAGTCGGCCGAGGACGCGTTCGTCTTGGACGCGCGGATCACGATCACGAGGGTGACCACCACGAAGGCGACGAAGATGCCGATGTTCACGGCGGGGTTGCCGACCGTCTGCGGGGCGGCCTGGAGCAGGGGGGTGAGCGCGCTCATCGCGTGGCCTCCGGGTTCTCGTGGGCGCCGGCGGCCTCGCGCTCGAGGCGCTCACGCAGCGCGGTGGCGCGGGGGTCCAGGGTCCGGTTGGAGAAACGGACGTAGGCGAAGGTGATCAGGAACGTGGTGACGAACTGGAGCAGGCCGAGGATCAGGCCGAGGGTGATGTTGCCGCCGAGGCGGATCGCCATGAACTCGGGGAAGAACGCGCCGACGATCACGAACACCAGGTACCAGACGAAGAACGCCACGGTCATGGGGAAGGCGAAGGATCGGTGGGTGCGCCGGAGCTCGATGAACTCCTCGGACTGCTGCGCGGCGCGGAACTGCGCGGCCGTGGGGACCGGCGCCGTGGGCTCGCTGGATGACATGGGCCCTCCGGGGTGCGTGGGACGAATCAGTGTGAGACAGATCACTGTGATGACAACCACACTCTGGCGGGCCCAGGGGTGCGCCGTCAAGCGCACCCCTGGGCCGTGCGCCCCTGTGACAGCCCCGGTGCGCAGCCGTGCGGACACGGCCGCGCCCCGACGGCACGGAGCCGCCCGGGAGCCGGTCAGGCGCCCGCGGGCCGGGCCGCGTCCGCGCGGCGCAGGACCGCGCGGGCCTGGGCGAGGACCACCTCGTCGACCATCGTCCCGTCCAGCTCGAAGGCCCCGTGTCGGCCCTCGGCCGCGGCGAGGACGCGCCGGGCGCGCTCGACGGCCTCCGGGGCGGGCGTGTAGGCGGAGCGCACGACGGGCACCTGGCGCGGGTGCAGGCACACGGTCGCGGTGCAGCCCAGGGCGACGGCGTCCTCGGCCTCGGCGGCCAGCCCGGCCTCGTCGCCGAGGTCCAGGTGGACGGCGTCCCATGCGGCCGCGCCGTGGGCGGCCGCCGCCAGCAGCACCGTCGCGCGGGCGTGCTGGACCACGGAGCGGTAGGCGCCCCCGGGGGTGCGGGAGGAGCTGCCGCCCATCGACGCCACGAGGTCCTCGGCGCCCCACATCAGCGCACCCACGTGCGGGTGGGCGGCCAGTTCGGCGGCGGCGAGGATCCCGGCCGCGGTCTCGCACAGGGCGACGACGCGGGTCTGCGGTCCGAGGGCGGCGACGACCCCGTCCACCTGCGCGGCGGACTCGGCCTTGGCGAGCATGAGCGTGCGCCAGCCCGTCCCGGCGAGCATGGCCAGGTCGGCGTCGTGGTCCGCGGTGCCCGCGGGGTTCACGCGCACCACCACGCGGTCCTCGTCCAGCGGGCCGCCGTCGACCCCGCCCGTCGCCCGCCCCGCCCAGGCCGCCGCGACGGCGTCCCGCGCGGCGGGCCGGGCCTCCGGGATGACGGCGTCCTCGAGGTCGAGGATCACCGCGTCCGCGCGCTCGAGCGCCGTGGCGTACCGCTCGGGGCGGTCCGCCGGGGTGAACATGACGGCCGGCCCGAGGGTCAGCGCGCTCATGCCCGCTCCCCCGTGCCTGCGGCGTCGGCGGCCTTCGCCTTGGCCTCCGCGTGTGCCCGCGCGGTCCACATCAGGCAGGTGCGCTGGGCGCGGACGACGACGTCGCCGTGCTGGTTCTCCCCCGTCATCGCGAACGTGACGATCCGCTGCCCCGGCCGCGAGGAGGACTCGCGGATCGCGGTGACCTCGGAGCGCCCGTAGAGCGTGTCCCCGTGGAAGACCGGCTTCGGGAACGCGATCTCCCCCAGGCCGAGCTGGGCCACGAGCGTGCCCTGCGTGGTCTGCCCGACGGCGAGGCCCACCAGGGTGGACAGCGTCAGCATCGAGTTGACCAGTGGCCGGCCGAACGGCTGGGCCGCCGCGTACGCGTGGTCCAGGTGCAGGGCCTGCGGGTTCATGGTGAGGGTGGTGAACAGGACGTTGTCCGCCTCGGTGAGCGTGCGGCCGGGCCGGTGCAGGTAGACCTGACCGACCGCCAGCTCGTCCGCGTAGCGGCCCCGCTGCTCGATCTCGACGCGCTCCGTCACGTCAGAGGCCCAGCTCGCGGGCGATCAGCATGAGCTGCACCTCGGTGGTGCCCTCGCCGACCTCGAGGATCTTGGAGTCGCGGTAGTGACGGGCCACGAGGGTCTCGTTCATGAAGCCGTAGCCGCCGAACACCTGGGTGGCGTCCCGGGCGTTGTCCATGGCGGCCTCGCCGGCGATCAGCTTGGCCATGGCGGCCTCGGTCTTGAACGGCTTGCCGGCCAGCATCTTCTGGGCGGCCTCGTAGTAGGCCAGGCGGGCGGCGTGCGCGCGGGCCTGCATGCGGGCGATCTTGAAGGACACGGCCTGGAACTGCCCGATCTTCTGGCCGAACGAGGTCCGCTGCGTGGCGTAGGCGACCGACTCGTCCACGCAGCCCTGGGCCGCGCCGGTGGCCAGGGCCGCGATGGCGATGCGGCCCTCGTCCAGGATCTCGAGGAAGTGGGCGAAGCCGCGGCCGCGGGCGCCCAGCAGGTTCTCCTCCGGCACGCGCGCGTCCGTGAAGTGCAGGGCGTGGGTGTCCGAGGAGTTCCAGCCGACCTTGTCGTAGGCCTTGGCCACGGAGAAGCCCTCGGTGCCGGCGGGCACGAGGATCGTGGAGATCTCCTTGGCGGGGCGGCCGTCGTGGCCGGTCCTGCCCTCCACCGTGCCGGTCACGGCGGTGACGGTGACGAGCGAGGTGATGTCCGTGCCGGAGTTGGTGATGAACTCCTTGGCGCCGTTGATGCGCCACTGGCCGTCCTCGAGCGCGGCGGTGGTCTGGGTGCGGCCGGCGTCGGAGCCCGCGCCCGGCTCGGTGAGGCCGAAGCCGGCCAGGTGTGTGCCGGCCACGAGGTCCGGCAGCCAGCGCTGCTTCTGCTCCTCGGTGCCGAACTTCAGCAGCGGCATGGCGCCCAGGGAGACGCCGGCCTCGAGGGTGATGGCCACGGACTGGTTGACGCGGCCGAGCTGCTCGAGGGCCAGGGCCAGGGCGAAGTAGTCGCCGCCCATGCCCCCGTACTCCTCCGGGAACGGCAGGCCGAACAGGCCCATCTCGCCCATCTGGGCCACGATCTCATACGGGAACTCGTGCTTGGCGTCCAGCTCGGCGGAGACCGGGGCCACGACCTCGTCGGCGAACTCGCGGACGGTGTCGGAGAGGACCTGGTAGTCCTCCTCGAGGGCGGGCAGGGTGCGGTGCTTGGTGCTCATGGTCCTCTCCTGTTCTCAGGCGTTCTCTTCGGGTGCTGCGTGCTCGGCGGGCTCGACGACGGCGATCAACGCCTGCGCGGCCACGGGGTCGCCCTCGGCGACGTGGACGGTCACGACGCCGGCGACGGCGGCCGTGACGGGGTGCTCCATCTTCATGGCCTCGACCACCGCCAGCTCCTGGCCCGCGGCCACGGTGTCCCCGGTGGCCACGGACACGGCGACGACGGTGCCCGGCATGGGCGTGCGGGCCTCGGGGGACGCTGCGCCGGCCGGGGCACGGCGCGCGGCCGCGGCCGCGCGGGCGGCCTCGACCACCTCGGCCCGGGTGAGGCGGCGGACCTGCCACGCGGCGCCGTCGCGGTGCAGCCACGCCGAGCGCGGGTCCCGCGGGTCACCGGCCAGGAGGTTGACGCCCGCCAGGGCTCCGGCGTCCTCGTCCACCTCGGCGTCGGCGGCGGGGGCGGTGAGGATCCGGTCCTCGTCCCCCACCCGGACGCGCATCCCGGGCTGCGGGGCGCCTGCGCCGCGCCAGCCGTCCGCCCGGGCCCACGCGGTGCCGGCCGCGCGGCGTTCGGCGGCGGCCGCGTCCTCGGACACGTCGGCCAGGGCCTCGGCCGCGAGGGCGGCGAGGTCCTCGGGCAGCGCGGGGGCGGTCCACGCCTCGAGGCCGTCGATCAGCTCGGTGGTGAGCCGGCCGGTCCGCACATCCGTGCGGGCAGCGAGCTCGCGCAGCCAGCCCAGGTTGGAGCGGACGCCGAACAGCACGGTGTCCGCGAGCGCGGCGTCGAGCCGCTCGAGGGCCTCGGCGCGGTCGGCGCCGCGGGTGATGAGCTTGGCGATCATCGGGTCGTAGAAGCCGGTGATCTCGGGCTGAGCGCCGTCGACGTCCACGGGGTCCACGGCGCCGACGGCGGTGGCGGGCCCAGAGCCGAACGCGCGCTCCTCGGTCGGCCGGGAGGGCAGCAGGAGCGTGTCGACGCGGACGCCCTCGCCGGCGGGCTCGCGCCAGCGCAGCACCGGCCCGGTGGAGGGCAGGAAGCCGTTCGCGGGGTCCTCCGCGTAGACGCGGGCCTCGACGGCGGCGCCGTCGAGGCTCACGTCCTCCTGGGCGAAGCCGAGCGGCTCCCCCGCGGCGATGCGCAGCTGCAGCTCCACGAAGTCCAGGCGCTGTCCGCGCACCCGGACGACCTCCTCGGAGACCGGGTGCTCCACCTGCAGGCGGGTGTTCATCTCCATGAAGAAGAACTCGTCCGGGTTCTCGTCCGAGACGAGGAACTCGACGGTGCCGGCGCCGCGATAGCCCACGGACACGGCCGCGTCCACGGCGGCCCGGCCCAGGCGCTCGCGGAGCTCGGCCCCGTGCGCCAGCCCGGTCAGCAGGGGCGCGGGGGCCTCCTCGATCACCTTCTGGTGGCGGCGCTGCAGGGAGCACTCGCGCTCACCCAGGTGCACGGTGGCGCCGTGGGCGTCCGCGAACACCTGCACCTCGACGTGCCGGGGCGCGGTGATGAGCCGCTCGAGCAGCAGGGTGTCGTCGCCGAACGCCGAGCGCGCCGTGCGTCGGGCCGAGGCGAGGGCGCCGGGCAGCTCCTCGGCGGCGCGCACGGCCACCATGCCCTTGCCGCCGCCTCCCGCGGAGGGCTTGATCAGCAGCGGGAAGCCGACGTGCTCGGCCTCGGCCGTGATCTGCGCGTCGGTGAGCGTGGGGTCCTGGATGCCGGGGACCACCGGCACGTCGTACGCGGCCACGGTCTCCTTCGCGCGGATCTTGTCCGCCATCGCGTCGAGCGAGCCCACGGGAGGGCCCACGAACACGATGCCGGCCGCCTCCAGCGCGCGGGCGAAGTCGGCGTTCTCGGACAGGAAGCCGTAGCCGGGGTGCACGGCCTGGGCGCCGGTGCGGCGCGCGGCGTCGACGACGGCGTCGATGTCCAGGTAGGACTCGCGGGCCGGAGCCGGGCCGAGGCGGACCGCCGTGTCCGCCTCGCGGACGTGCCGCGCGTCGGCGTCGGCGTCGGAGTGCACGGCCACCGAGCGGATGCCGAGGCGGCGCAGGGTGCGGATGACGCGCACGGCGATCTCGCCGCGGTTGGCCACCAGCACGGTGTCGAACAGGGGCGTCCCCTGGGCGTGGTTCTCGGTCACGGGTGCCTCACATGCGGAACAGGCCGAACCGGGAGTCCGGCAGCGGGGAACGGGAGATGACGTCGAGGGCCAGGGAGAGCACCCGGCGGGTCTGGCCGGGGGTGATCACACCGTCGTCCCAGAGGCGGGCGGTGGAGTACAGGGGGCTGCCCTGGTCCTCGTACTGTCGGCGGACCGGCGCCTGGAAGGCCTCGACCTCCTCGGGGGACATCGACTCCTCCCCCGCGGCGGCCCGCTGGTCCTGCTTGATCTGCGTGAGCACGGAGGAGGCCTGCGGGCCGCCCATCACGGAGATGCGCGCGTTCGGCCACATCCACAGGAAGCGGGGTGAGTAGGCGCGGCCGCACATCGCGTAGTTGCCGGCGCCGAACGAGCCGCCGATCACCACGGTCAGCTTGGGCACGCGGGCGGTGGCGACGGCGGTGACCATCTTGGCGCCGTCGCGCGCGATGCCGCCGGCCTCCGCGTCCCGGCCCACCATGAAGCCGGAGATGTTCTGCAGGAACAGCAGCGGGATGCCGCGCTGGTCGCACAGTTCGATGAAGTGCGCGCCCTTGCGGGCGGAGTCTCCGAACAGGATGCCGTTGTTGGCGAGGACGCCCACGGGGTGGCCGTCGATCCGTGCGAACGCGGTGACCAGGGTGGTGCCGTGGAGGGGTTTGAACTCGTGGACGGAGCCGCCGTCCACGAGGCGGTCGATCACCTCGTGCACGTCGTAGGGGGTGTTCACGTCCACGGGCACGACGCTGGTCAGTTCGGCCGGGTCCTTGGCGGGCTCCGCGGCGGGGGCGACCTCCCAGGCCGGCGCCTCGGCCGGGGGCAGGGTGGCCACGATGTCCCGGAGGATCTGCATGGCGTGCAGGTCGTCGTCCGCCAGGTGGTCCGCGACGCCGGAGCGCTCGGCGTGCAGCCGGCCGCCGCCGAGGTCCTCGGGCGAGATGTCCTCCCCGATCGCGGCCTTCACGAGCGGGGGGCCGCCGAGGAAGATGGTGCCCTGCTCGCGCACGATCACGGTCTCGTCCGACATGGCCGGCACGTACGCGCCGCCCGCCGTGGAGGAGCCGCACACCGCGGCCAGCTGCGGGATGCGCTGCGAGGAGAGCAGCGCCTGGTTCCGGAAGATGCGGCCGAAGTGCTCGCGGTCCGGGAAGACCTCGTCCTGGCGGGGCAGGAACGCGCCGCCGGAGTCCACGAGGTAGATGCACGGCAGGCGGTTCTCCAGGGCGATCTCCTGGGCCCGCAGGTGCTTCTTCACCGTCATGGGGTAGTAGGTGCCGCCCTTCACGGTGGCGTCGTTGCCGACCACCATCACGAGGCGGCCGTGGACCAGGCCGATGCCCGCCACGACGCCGGCGGCGGGGCTGTCCCCGTCGTACAGGCCGTGCGCGGCCAGCGCGCCGACCTCGAGGAAGGGCGAGCCCTCGTCGAGCAGCGCGTCGATGCGGTCCCGCACCAGCAGCTTGCCGCGGCCGGTGTGGCGCTCGCGCGAGCGCTCGGGCCCGCCGAGCGACGTGCGGGCGACGAGGTCGGCGAGCTCCTGCTCGAGCCGGGCGTGGCCGGCCGCGTTGCGCTCGGCCACGGTGGGCGCGGACTGCGCGGCCGGGGCCGGGGTGCTGGCGGTCATGAGACCCCTTTCAGTGAATGACGACTAACTGAACCGAGCCTCAGTGTAGTGACGATCGTCACTGACGTCGACCGGGCGCCCGGCGCGCCTCGTCCCGTCCTACAGTGGATCCCATGCCCGCCGCCGATCCCGCGTCCCCCGCCGCCCCGGCGACCCCGCCGACCGCCCGGGAGGCCGCCAAGGCCCGACGCCGGGTGGACTTGCTCGCGGCCGCGGCGCGACTGTTCGCGGCCCGGGGCTTCGATGCGGTCCGCCTCGAGGACATCGGCGCCGCCGTCGGGATCAGCGGCCCCGCCATCTACCGCCACTTCGCCGGCAAGGCCGCCGTGCTCACGGCGATCCTCGACACGGCCTCACAGGACCTGCTGGACGGCGGGCTGGCCGCCGAGACGCAGCACGCGCCGGGGGCGGAGACCCTGCGGGCCCTCATCGGCTTCCAGGCGGACTTCGCCCTCGCCCAGCGCGACGTGATCCGTGTGCAGGACCGCGACATGTCCGCCCTGCCCGACGGCGCGCGCACGGCCATCACGCGCACCCAGCGCGCCTACATCGACGTGTGGGCGCGCCAGCTGCAGGTCGTCCACCCCCACGAGGACCAGGCCACCGCCGTGTTCCGCGCCCAGGCCGTGCTGGGCCTGCTCAACTCCACCCCCCGCTCGGTGCGGCGCACCGCGGCCGACCGCGCGGCTCGCCGCGCGACCCTCGTGGCCATGGCCTGGGCCGCGGCCACGGCCCCCGGGCCGCTGCCCGGCGGGGACTGAGCGGGCGGCACCGGCCCGGCGGGCCGGCGTCGTGCCCGGTGATACGGTGGCCGGTACCCGCGACGGCGGACGCCGTCGAACCCCGCCCCGAGAGGTCCACCGCCGTGCTTCTTCGTGACGTCCGACCCGAGGATCTGGACGAGTTCTTCCTCCACCAGCAGGACGAGCAGGCCAACCTGATGTCCGCCTTCGCCCCCCGCAACCCCCGGGACCGCGGTGTCTTCGACTACCACTGGGCCCACCTGCTCGGGGACGAGGACACCGTCGTGCGGACCATCGAGCACGAGGGCCGCGCCGTGGGTGCGCTCGTGTGCATCCAGCAGGACGGCGTGGGCGAGCTGTCCTTCTGGACCGCGCAGGACTACTGGGGCCTGGGGCTGACGACCGCGGCCGTGGACCGGTTCCTGGAGGAGCACACCGCCCGCCCGCTGCGGGCGCACGTGCCCGAGGACAATGTGGGCTCCGTGAAGGTGCTCTCCCGCCGCGGCTTCGAGACCGTCGGCGAGGAGAAGGTCTTCTCCAACGCCCGTGCCGAGGTCATCACCGAGCTCGTGATGGAGCTGCCCGCCGCCGACTGAGCGCGCCCCGCGGCCCCCGCCGTGCCGGCGGCCGCACCGGCCTGCCACGACGACGGCCCCGCCTCCCGGTGCCCGGGTGGCGGGGCCGCGGCGCGTCCGGGGCCGTCAGACCATGGTCAGGGTCAGACCCGGGCGGCGCAGGATCGCGCCGACGTCCGCGAGGAAGCGCGAGCCCTGCTCGCCGTCCACGAAGCGGTGGTCGAACGAGAGGGACAGCGTCATGACGTCCCGCAGGGCGATCTCGCCGCGATGCTCCCACGGCATCCTCCGGACCTGGCCGATCGCGATGATCGCCCCCTCACCCGGGTTGATGATCGGGGTGCCCGCGTCCACGCCGAACACCCCGACGTTCGTGAGCGTGAAGGTGCCGCCGGCCAGATCCGCCGGGGACAGCCGCCCCTCGCGGGCGAGGCCCGTGAGATCGCGGATGGCGTCGGCCAGCTCCCTCAGGCTCATCGCCTGGGCGTCCTTGACGTTCGGCACCATCAGCCCGCGGGGGGTGGCGGCGGCGAAACCGAGGTTCACGAAGTTCTGCTGGACGATCGTCCCGGCGGCCTCGTCCCACCGGGCGTTGACGTCCGGGGTGCGCTCCATCGCCACGAGGCACGCCTTGGCGGCGAGCGTCATGGGCGTGAGCTTGACGTCCCGGAACTCGCGGGAGGCCTTGAGCTCGGCGAGCAGCTCCATGGTCTCGGTGACGTCCACCTGCAGGAACTCGGTCACGTGCGGGGCGGTGAACGCGGACTGCACCATGGCCGCCGCGGTCGCCTTGCGCACGCCCTTGACCGGCACGGCCTCGGTGCGCGGGCGGCCACCCAGGGTGCGGACGCCCCCGGTCGAGCCCGACTCGGCGCCGGACTGCGGCGGCGCCGCCGCGGCCGCGGGCTGCCCGCCCCCGGCCAGGAACGCCTCGACGTCCGCGCGGGTGATGACCCCGCCCACACCCGTGCCGGTGACCTGCTCCAGATCCACGCCCGCGCGGCGCGCGTACAGGCGCACGGGCGGAGTGCACCGGGGTCGCTCGCCCGGGGCCGGCTCGTGGGCCGCGTCCGCGCGGTCCGGCTCGGCGGCCTCGGGCTGCGGGCGCCCGGCGCCGGCGGGGGCCGCCTCCGACGTGGACGGCGCCTGTCCGCGGGCGGGCTCGCCCGCCGGGGCGGCCGACGTCGCCGGGGCCGCGGAGCCGCGCCGCGCACGGCGGCCGGGCTTGCCGGTGTCCGGCGCGGCGCCGTAGCCGACGAGGGTGGGCACGCGGCCGTCACCCTCGGCGGGCCCGCCGACGTCGGGCTCGGCGCCCTCGAGGGTGAAGGTCACCAGGGGCGCACCGACCTCGAGGGTCTCACCCTCGGCGCCGTGCAGGGCCGCGACGACGCCCGCGAACGGGCTCGAGACCTCGACCACGGCCTTGGCCGTCTCGACGTCGGCGAGCACCTGGTTCACGCTCACCGCGTCGCCCTCGGCCACGCGCCACGTCACGATCTCGGACTCGGTCAGGCCCTCGCCGAGGTCGGGCAGGCGGAAGGTCTTCTGGCTCATCGGGTCTCCTCCCCGGCGTTCTGGGCCGCGAGGAACTGCTCGGCGGTCTCGGGGGCGGCGAACGCGTCCACGGAGTCCAGCGAATTCGGTCGGCCCAGAGCACGGTCCAGGCCGTCGAGGATGCGGTCGAGGTCCGGCAGGTGCAGGTGCTCGAGCTTGGACGGCGGGTAGGGCACGTCCATGCCGGTGACGCGCACCGGCGGGGCCTCGAGCCAGTGGAACGCGCGCTCGGCCACCGTGGCCACGAGCTCGGCGCCGAGGCCGCCGGTGCGGGAGGCCTCGTGCGCCACGACGAGCCGGCCGGTGCGCCGCACCGAGGACTCGACGAGGCCGGTGTCCAGCGGGGACAGGCTGCGCAGGTCGACCACCTCGACCTCGACGCCCTCCTCGGCCGCCACCTCGGCGGCCTGCAGGGCGGTCTTCACGAGCGGGCCGTAGGCCACGAGCGTGGCGTCACGGCCCTCGCGCAGGATGCGGGCCGGGCTCATCGGCGGGATCGCGACGTCCAGGTCCACGTCGCCCTTGTCGTGGTAGCGACGCTTGGGCTCGAGGTAGACCACCGGGTCCTCCGAGGCGATCGCGGCGCGGATGAGGTCGTACCCCTCCTGTGGGGAGGACGGGGAGACCACGCGCAGGCCCGCGGTGTGCAGGAAGTAGGCCTCGGGCGACTCGGAGTGGTGCTCCGGGGAGCCGATGCCGCCGCCGAAGGGGATGCGGATGGTGACCGGCATCGGCACGGCGCCGCGGGTGCGGGCACGCAGCTTGGCCAGGTTCGCCACGATCTGGTCGAACGCCGGGTACACGAAGCCGTCGAACTGGATCTCGACGACGGGCCGGTAGCCGCGCATCGCCAGGCCGATGGCCGTGCCCACGATGCCGGACTCGGCCAGCGGGGTGTCGAGCACCCGGTCCTCGCCGAACTCGGCCTGCAGGCCGTCGGTGATGCGGAACACGCCGCCGAGGGCGCCGATGTCCTCGCCCATGAGCAGGACCTTGGGGTCGTCGGCCAGGGCACGCTGCAGGCCGCGGTTGATCGCCCGGCCGAAGGTCATGCGCTCGCTCACGCGCCCGCCTCCTCGTCGCCGAACTGCTGCAGGTAGAGGGCGTGCTCGCGGCGCTGCCGCTCGAGCTCCTGGTGGGGCTCGGCGTAGATCTCGTCGAAGAGCCTGTCCGCGCCGTCCTCCTCGAGCGCCTCGAGGGCGCGGCGGACCTCTGCCGCCAGCTCGTCGGCCTCGGCCTGGGCCTGCGCGAGCACGGCGTCCACGTCCACGTCGAGGGTGCGCAGGTGCGCCTCCACGCGGGTCAGCGGGTCACGGGCCTTCCAGGCCTCGAGCTCGGCGTCGTCCCGATAGCGGGTGGGGTCGTCCGCGGTGGTGTGCGGACCCATGCGGTAGGTGACGGCCTCGATGAAGGTGGGGCCGCCCCCGTCGGCCGCGCGCTCGACGGCGGCGCGGGTCGCGGCGAGCACGGCCAGGACGTCGTTGCCGTCCACGCGCATCGACGGGATGCCGAAGCCCCACGGGCGGTCCGCGATGCTGCGGCGGGTCTGCAGGCGCACGGGCTCGGAGATGGCCCAGTGGTTGTTCTGGCAGAAGAACACCACGGGCGACTGGTACGAGGCGCTGAAGACCATGGCCTCGTTGACGTCCCCCTGGCTCGTGGCGCCGTCGCCGAAGTAGACGATCGTGGCCACGTCCGCCTGGTCCCGCTGGACGCCCATCGCGTAGCCGACGGCGTGCAGGGCCTGCGCGCCGATGATGATCTGCTGGGTGGCCACCCGCGTCTCGTTCGGGTCCCAGCTCGAGAACGTGGAGCCGCGCCACACCCGCAGCAGGTCCAGCGCGGGGACGCCGCGGAGCAGTGCCACGCCGTTCTCACGGTAGGACGGGAAGACGAAGTCGTCCGGGCGCAGCGCGACCGCGGAGCCCACCTGGGCGGCCTCCTGGCCCAGCAGCGGGGGCCACAGGGCGAGCTCGCCCTGACGCTGCAGGTGCGTGGCTTCGACGTCGAGGCGCCGGACCACGGCCATCTGACGGTACAGCGCGGCGAGGGCGTCGGCGTCGACGTCCTCGATCCACGGGTCGAGCTCCGGCTGCGGACGGCGGCGGCCCTCCGTGTCGAGCACCTGGAGCATCACGGCCTCGGCCGGGCCCGCCGGGGGCGGAGAGCCGGCGGACTGTCCGCCGGTGGGACGGGTGTGGTCCACGAGGGTCACTGGACTGCCTTCCGATCGACGCCCACGGTGCGGGGCGAGGGAGTTGTACGCATGCGCGAGCAGGGGTGGAGCGCGCGGCGTCTCGGTGGTGCGATTGTACTCACGTGAGTGTGATCTGCGCCACTCTGCCCGGGGCCGCCGCGCGAGGGCCGGGTGTCAGGCGCGGCGCAGCAGCACGTCGACGGCGGCGTCGAGGTAGGCGTCGACCTGGCCCTCCTCGTAGCCGGCGGCACCCTCGGCCTCGCCGAACGACGCGCGGCGCACGTCGTCCGCGGTCAGCCCGCCCTCGGCGCCGGGATCCGTCGAGTCCTCCGCACCGGCCAGGGTGACGCGCAGACGGTCCACGAGCGCGTCCACCTGGTCCACGTCGTAGCTCACGGCGTCCGCGCGGGAGGGGCGGCGGAAGCGCTCCGCCGGGGCCCGATCGGCGCGGGCCACGAGTTCGGCCACGCGCTCCTCGAGGTCCGCGGCCCAGTCCTCGTCCCCGCGCTCGGCGACGAAGGCCTGACGCTCGGCGGCGGCCAGCTCCTCCTCCAGACGGTCCAGCTCGTCGTCCACCTCGTCGGTGGCGTAGCCGCCGTTGACGGTCGCGAAGCGGGCCTGGCGCACCTCCTCCGCCGTCAGCGGGGCACCGCCGTCGCGCGCCTCACGGGCACGCGCCATGAAGGCGTCCACGTGGGTGGTCTCGTAGCCGATCTCGTCCTGCTCGACGAGCTCGAAGACCGGCTCGGCGTCCGGGGTGGTGCGGGGGGTCATGGGCGTCTCCTGCGGTGTGGGTCCCGGACGTGCCGGGTCGAGGGGTGGATCAGGTCAGGGGCAGCGCCAGCACGGTGTAGGCCACCGGCGCGGCGAACACGAGGGAGTCCAGGCGGTCCATCACGCCGCCGTGGCCGGGCAGGGCGGAGGACATGTCCTTGATGCCGAGCTCACGCTTGACCATGGACTCGGAGAAGTCCCCCGAGGTGGCGGCGGCGACGGTGGTCACGCCGAGGACGGCGCCGACCCACCACGGCTGGCCGACCAGCAGGGGGACGGCGACGACGCCCACCAGCACCGAGCCCGCCAGGGAGCCGGCCAGGCCCTCCCAGGACTTCTTGGGGCTGATGCGCGGGGCGATCGGGGTGCGGCCGAAGCGGTAGCCCACGATGTAGCCGAACGTGTCGTTGGAGACCACCATCAGCAGCAGGACCGCCACCATGCGGTGCCCCAGCGGCTCGTCCAGGAGCGCCGCGGCGAAGGAGAGCAGGAACGGCGCCCACAGCACGATGAACACGCCCGCGAGCATGAACTGGCCCGCCGGACGCCGCCGCGTCAGCGCCGTCCACACGGCCACCAGCGCCAGGCATGCCACCAGGGCGATGAACAGCGCGGGCACCCCCCACCGCCACGCGGTGAGCGGCAGGACCGCCGCGGCCACCCAGAGCGGGGGCCGCGGCACGTCCAGGCCGATGCCGCGCACCGCCGTCGCGATCTCGGACACCGCGCCGACCAGCAGGGCGACCACGAGGAGGACCAGCAGCCAGTCGAGCCAGAAGAGGCCGACCAGGGCCGTCGCCAGCAGCCCCACCCCCACGAGGACGGCGGACTTGAGGTCGCGGCCGCCGCGCGGGGGTGCGGGCGAGGTGGACACGGCGGAGGTCATGGGGCGAGCGCGGACGGCGGGAGGCTCAGACCTCCAGCAGCTCCTGCTCCTTGTTCTTGGCCATCTCGTCGATGAGCTCGACGTGGCGTTTGGTGAGCGCGTCCAGCTCCTTCTCGCCGCGGGCACCCTCGTCCTCGCCGACCTCGCCGTCCTTGACGGCCTTGTCCATGGCCTCCTTGGCCTTGCGGCGGGCATTGCGCACGGAGATCTTGTGCTCCTCCGCCTTGGACTTGACCAGCTTCACGTACTCCTTGCGGCGCTCCTCGGTCAGCTCCGGCATCACGATGCGGATGACCTTGCCGTCGTTGGACGGGTTCGCGCCGACCTCGGACTCGGACAGCGCCTTCTCGATGTTGCGCAGGGCCGACTGGTCGAACGGGGTGATGAGCAGCGTGCGGGCGTCCGTGGTGGTGAAGGACGCCAGCTGCTGCAGCGGGGTGAACGAGCCGTAGTAGTCAACCATCACCTTGGAGTAGAGGCCCGGGTTGGCGCGGCCCGTGCGCACGGAGGCGAAGTCCTCACGCGTGGCCTCGATGGTGCGGTCCATCTGCTCTTCGGCGGACTGCAGGGTCTCCTGGATCACGGTGTCTCCTCGGTGTGGTGGAACAGGTCTGCCGCCATCCTACGCGGCGCGCCTCAGACGGTGACGGTGGTGCCGATCGGCTCGCCGAGCAGGGCGCGGGTCACGTTGCCCGGGCCCTCCATGCCGAACACGCGCATGTCCAGGTCGTTGTCCTTGCACATGGTCATGGCGGTCAGGTCCATCACGCGGATGTTCCGCAGCAGCGCCTCGTCGTAGGTCAGGTGCGTGAGACGCTCGGCGGTGGGGTCCTTCTTGGGGTCCGCGGTGTAGACGCCGTCCACGCCGGACTTGGCCATCAGGACCTCGTCCGCCCCGACCTCGAGGGCACGCTGGGCCGCCACGGTGTCCGTGGAGAAGTAGGGCAGGCCGGTGCCTGCGCCGAAGATCACGACGCGGCCCTTCTGCATGTGGCGGATGGCGCGCAGCGGGATGTAGGACTCCGCCACCTGCTCCATGTGGATGGCGGACTGCACGCGCGTGGTGACCCCGGCCTGGATGAGGAAGTCCTGCAGGGCCAGGCAGTTCATCACGGTGCCGAGCATGCCCATGTAGTCGGCCCGACGGCGGTCCATCCCGTTCTCGGACAGCTCGGCGCCACGGAAGAAGTTGCCGCCGCCGACGACGATCGCGATCTCCACCTGGTCCGCCGCGGCGGCGATCTGCTCGGCGATGCCGCGGACGGTCTCCGGGTCCACGCCGATCTTGCCGCCGCCGAACACCTCGCCCGAGAGCTTGAGCAGCACGCGACGGCGGCCGGTGTCGTCCGAGGTCTGCGGGGCGTGGGCGGTGGTCGGGTCCTCGGGGGCGCGGTTCGTCTCCATGGGAAGCATCTCCTGGTCGGTGGGGGGTCGGGCCGGGGACGGCCGTCGCGGGGGCGGACACGCGGACGGGGTGGCCGCCCGGTCGGGGCGGCCACCCCGTCATGCGATGGTCGTCGGCGCCATCCGGCGCCGGAGTGGACCTCGGGTCGCTCCCGATCCTACGCCCCCGCGGGGCGTGGACCGGGAGCGGCCGGTCCGGGTGCGGCGGTCAGTTGCCGACGCGGAAGCGGGCGAACCCGGTGACGTTGGTGCCGGCGTCGGAGGCGACCTTGCCGACGGTCTGCTTCGGGTCCTTCGCGAACGGCTGGTCCACGAGCACGATCTCCTTGAAGAAGCCGGTCAGGCGGCCCTCCACGATCTTCGGCAGGGCCTGCTCCGGCTTGCCCTCGGCACGGGCGGTCTCATCGGCGATGCGACGCTCGTTCTCGACGGTCTCGGCCGGCACGTCCTCACGGGTGAGGTACGTGGGCGAGTAGGCCGCGACGTGCACGGCGATGTCGTGCGCGGCGGTCTTGGCCTCGGCGGAGTCGGCGTCCACGGCGAGGAGCACGCCCACCTGGGCCGGCAGGTCCTTGGAGGTCTTGTGCAGGTAGGCGTCCACGTAGGCGCCCTCCACGCGGGCCAGGCGGCGCACGGCCACCTTCTCGCCCAGCAGGGCGCCCTCCTCGGTCACGTAGTCGCCCAGGGTGCGGCCCTCGTGCTCGGAGGCCAGCAGGCCGTCGACGTCGGTGGCGCCGGAGGCGACGGCGGCGCGCAGCACCACGTCGCCCAGGGCGATGAACTTGTCGGCCTTGGCCACGAAGTCGGTCTCGCAGTTGAGCTCGATCATGACGCCGACGCCGTTCTCGACGGTCGCGGCCACGAGGCCCTCGGCGGCCGAGCGGCCCTCGCGCTTGGTGGCGCCCTTGAGGCCCTTCACGCGGATGATCTCGATGGCCTTCTCGGCGTCGCCGTCGGCCTCGTCCAGAGCCTTCTTCACGTCCATCATGCCGGCGCCGGTGCGCTCGCGCAGGGCCTTGATGTCAGCAGCGGTGTAGTTCGCCATGCTCGTTCGGTCCTTCCCGTGGTG